>CAZQVX010000201.1:0-3035 GCA_964596845.1 uncultured Syntrophomonadaceae bacterium
TCTTTGTTCTTCTGCAATGCCTTTTTAGTCATTTTCTCCTGCCGTTTCTGGTACATATCCCTGATCCAGACATGGACAGGATCCTTCCATTGCTGTTGTGGGCTCGGAATGTTTTTGATCAGGCTTTTGGGGTTCAGCCCCATTTCTTTGGCCATCTGCACCGTTTCCGCATTGAGGCAGCACTTTTTCTTAGCCTCCGCCCAGAGCCTGTCTTTTCTCTCTTTATCCATAAAAGTACGCCTCCCGGTTCACCCGGCACAGCGCCTGTCGGCACCATCTATTATGGTACATCAACCCTGCAAATATATCATCGTATAGCCTGCTACTAAGCCATATAAGCCTGTTCGAAAGCTTCTACCACTTCAAGCAGATCTGGAGTGAGCACCTGCCGCACTTTTTTGTCGATAAATGGTGGGATCCCGCCATAATAAGCCTGGGCGATACCGCCGGTGATGCAGGCGATGGTGTCGCTGTCCCCGCCGATGGAGACAGCTTTGCGCACGGCATCTTCATAATCCTCCGACTCCAGAAAGGCGACGATCGCCTGGGGCACAGAGCCCTGGCAGGTTTCGTCAAAACGGTAGTGGGGGCGAATCTGATCTAAAGTCTGCTCCAGGTTGTAGGCAAATTTAGCAACGACATAATCCTTTATCTCGTCTTTGCCGCCGCCCTGCCGGGCCATAAATATAGCTGCAGCCACCGCCTGGGCGCCTTTGATCCCCTCGGGGTGGTTATGCGTCACCGCGGCGCTCCGCTCCGCCTCCGCCAGCACCTCTTCCAAGGTGTTATAGGCCCAACCTACCGGGCTCACCCGCATGGCTGAGCCGTTGCCGTAGCTGTAGTAGGGCAGGTCGCCCTCGGATTGAAGCCATCGCATAAAGCCCCCTCCGTAGCCGGCAGCAGGATAACGGCGGCAGTACTCTTTAAATGTTGCCGCGTAGTCCCTGCCATGCAAGATACAATCAGCCATCGCCACCGTGAGCACGGTGTCATCGGTGAAGGTGGAGCCTGGACTGAATAGCGCAAAGTCAGTGCTCTTCACATTATTAAACTCAAAAACAGAACCGATAATGTCTCCCGCAATCGCGCCGATCATTTAATCAGCCCCTCCCTTTTCTTAAAATAAAATAGCAGGCCTGAACTTTCGGGATATTTCGCGAGGCAGCGGCTAACTCAAGAATTTTGGTACCGCTTTCATAAGAGGTTCACCCTGCTATTTTCAAGCAAGCAGCGTTATCACAAAATAGTAGATAATTAAACCGACAACTACAAGTTTAAGAAGAAGCCCGGTGAGGTAGCCGATAAAAGCTCCCGCAGCCTGTCTGGTAGCACTGCCTAGCTCATTTCCGACAATTACGCCGCTGATAAGTGCGCCGACAAAAGGACCGAATATGATTCCCAAAGGCCCCAAGAAAAAACCGACCAGGAGTCCGATTGCTGAGCCCCAGACAACCGTTTTGCTTCCTCCCATCCTCTTCGTGCCCCAGATGGGAAGCAGGTTGTCAAGAATAGTGATCGCCAGAGTCAGCACTCCCAACGCCACAATGACTTTCCAAGAGATACTATCCTTCGTGGAGGGGAGAAACTTCAGAACCAGCAATCCCCCCCAACTCAAAGGGACGCCGGGAAGAACGGGAGCGATTGTTCCAATAGCCCCCACCAGAATCAACAGGGCGGCCAGAATAATCCATATTATATCGCTCATGATCGGACCCTTTTCCCCTCCGGATATTTAACCTGGAAAACTTCTTTTCACTGTGATCGAAATCATCCTGCCTTTATTTTGCCCGGGCAGGCAAGCAAACCGCTAAACCTTTGATATATCAACCCAGCCTTTGGTCCGGGCGTAGCTCTCCAGTTCCGGAATGCTCAATTCTATGGCGCTGCTTGAACTACCACAGGATGGAAAGACTGTTTTAAATCGCTTAAGGGACTGATCCAGATAGACATCTACACCCTCATTTACAACGAAGGGGCAGACCCCGCCCACATCATATCCTACCCTGGGCCCTGTTTCCTCCGGGGAGAGCATCTTGGCCTTCACCCCAAACAGCGTTTTGTATTTTTTGTTGTCTATCCTGGCGTCACCGGCTAAAACAGCCAGAATAACTCTATCCCCGACATGAAAGGACAGTGTTTTGGCAATTCGGCAGGGTTCACAGCCCAGTGCCCGGGCGGCCAGCTCCACCGTGGCGCTGGAAACATCAAACTCCAGGATCCTCTCTTCCATCCCTTCGTTTCTGAAATATGCTCTAACCTTTTCGATAGACATCTTTTATAACCTCATTTAATACCCGGATATGCTCGGGACCGGTGCCGCAGCAGCCGCCAATAATGCTCGCTCCAGCAGCCATACATTCCAGCACCCCCCGGGCAAATTCTTCCGGTTTCATGTCAAACATGGTTTCACCTTTTACCATCCTCGGCTTGCCGGCATTGGGCTGAATGATCACAGGCAGGGTGGTGGCCTCTTTAAACATTTTGGCAATCTCGGCCATTTCAAAAGGGTCCAGATCCCCACAGTTGGCGCCGACGACATCGGCTCCGCTCTCTTCTAAAGCCTGTGCCGCCTCGCTGACGCTGTGACCCATGATGGTCCGCCCGCCTCTCGAAACCTGCGAGAAAGACATGGTGACAATCACAGGCAGCTGTGAAATGGCCTTACAGGCCCTCAGGGCACAAATGGCTTCCCGCAGATCAAGCATGGTTTCCACGATAAAGCCATCCACCCCGCCCTCGGCCAGATAAGCCGCCTGCTCTTTGAAAGTGTCATAGAAAGCATCTTCAGAGTAGCTGCCGTAAGGCTCCAGCAACTGCCCGGTGGAGCTTATATCGCCGCAGACATACCGGCCCTCGCCGGCGGCCTCTTTGGCCAACCTGGCGCCCGCCAGGTTGGCCTCTTTATCGTCAACATCCAGGCCGTGGGACTCCAGGCTAATCCGGTTCATCGTCAGGGTATTCGTAATCAAAACCTGCGCCCCGGCTTTCAGATAGTCCCGGTGAATCTCCAGCACCTGTTCGGGGTTGGTAAGGTT
>CAZQVX010000202.1:0-1515 GCA_964596845.1 uncultured Syntrophomonadaceae bacterium
TTGGCAAAAACCAGGTCGCCCTCTTTAAGAACAGGAGCGATGCGGGCAAAGGGATAGGCGGGATCGTAGCCCCGCAGCCTCTTTGTAGTGAGATAATCGAGCATGACATCGCCCGCCGCCATCAAGGTAAATTCCGGCGGGGGCGGGGTCCGATGATCGGAGGCTGTATCAATAACCGTTTTGCCGGGACGGCTGCACGAGGCTGTAAGAAGTGCAAAAATGAGAAGGGCTGCGAGGAGTATCCTGATCTTCTTCATGCTTATAATTTTGACCCAGATATTTAGCTCTGTCAATGATATAATCAAAATTGCGGGGCGATTTCAATACGCCCGGCTAATATTGTCTGGGGAAGCAGGTGGCGGATGTGTATCCACTTACATACGAAGGTGATATCTACCGCCCGCCCAGCGAGGCGGGGAGCCTGATCCTGCAGGCGACCATCGGCTGTTCACACAACCGGTGCACCTTCTGCGCCATGTATAAACAAAAAAAATACCGCGAGCGCGAACTGGGGGCGTTAATTGAAGAAATTGGCGCTGCCGGGCGGATCTGGCCCCGGACCAGGCGGGTCTTTTTGGCTGACGGAAACGCCCTGGCCATGGACTCAGGCAGGCTGTGCACCGTTCTGCAGGCTTTGGGCCGGGCCTTTCCCCAGTTGGAGCGGGTTTCTCTTTATGCCAACCCCCACGATCTGCTGCACAAAGAGAGCGCCGAACTGGCGGAGATGGGCGCCTTAAAGCTGAAGATGATCTACCTGGGGGTAGAAAGCGGCAGCAGTTCTGTGCTGCAGGCCGTGAAAAAGGGCGTCTCGCCGCAGGAGATTGCCCGGGGAGCAGCCCGGGTGAAGAAAGCAGGCATCCCCCTGTCTATCACCGTAATCAACGGCCTGGCCGGCCTCGAAGGTTGGGAAGAGCATGCCCGCGAGAGCGCCAGGCTGCTGAGTGAGATCGATCCCGATTATCTGGGGCTGCTCAGCCTCATGGTCATTCCGGGCACTCCCATCTACCGCCGGGTAGAGGCGGGGGAGCTGACTCTGCCCGGCCCCTGGGAGATAATCCGCGAGATCAGACTGATTGTGGAGCAGCTTTCCCTGAGCAACTGCACCTTCAGGGCCAACCATGCTTCCAATTATTTGCCGCTGAAAGCGGTCTTGTCCCGGGACCGGGCGCCCCTGCTGGCGGCCCTGGATGATCTGCTGAAAAGAAAAGCGCCCGGCGTGCTGAGAAGCGAAGGGCATCGCCTGCTCTGAGGCTGAGGCGGCGGGGGCGGAAGCCCGCCCCCTTAAAATTTTTCGTCTACAACTTTGAGTTCTTTGCCCAGGAACTGCTTCCGGCAGAGGCTCCGCTGCAGTTTGCCTGAGCTGGTTTTCGGCAGCGTCCCCGGCTGGACCAGGACAATATCCCGCGGCGGCACCTCGCTTATTTCAATAACCCGGCGGCGGATAGCCCGGCGCACCTCAGGCAGATCGGCACCCCGCGTTTCAGCCACGATGACAATCTGTTCCTTGCGGCGGGC
>CAZQVX010000202.1:1615-3030 GCA_964596845.1 uncultured Syntrophomonadaceae bacterium
CCCCGGATCTCCAGCTCACCCACTTCGCGCTCCCCTTTAGGTTCGCCCGTGGAGAGATCGCAGATGCGCATCTCCAGGCCGGGCACGGGACGCCCCAGCAGAGGGAGCCTGCGCGTTGTAGACAAATCAGGGTCAGCGGGCCTGGCCACACTCTCTGTTTCCAGGGCGGCCCGATCCACGGCGTCGCAGACGAGTCCTCGCATGGGCGGGGGAAAACTGCCGCCAATAGCCACTTCGGCCATGCCGAAGGCACAGAATTCGGCGCCCGGCCGGAATCCATGGGGCACTGCTGAGGCGACAAAATTCTCTACGGCGACGGGATCCACCGGTTCAGCCCCGTTCAGGGCAATGCGGATCGGAGACAGGTCCAGGCGTTCACCCCTATCATTCATCCTGTTCAGGGCGCGGTTGGCCAGGACCCAGGAAAAGTTCGGCCCCGCGGTGATGGTCCCGCGATATTCGCTCATCCAACGCATCCAGTCGGCCGGCCGGTTCATGAAGTCGAGGGGCGAGGCCAGGAGCAGGGAGCAGCCCACGGTCATGGAGACGGTGAGCAGCCCGATGAGTCCCATATCGTGATAGAGCGGCAGCCAGGAAACCATGATATCGTCAATGTTTACCCCGGCCGCCTCGATCATCCCATCGATATTGGCCCCGATGACATGGTGGGGCAGCATCACTCCTTTGGGCTGCGATGTGGATCCCGAGGTGAACTGCAGCACGGCGAGGCGGCAGGGATCGTCATCTACCGCCTGGTAATCGCCGGCCGGCGGCGCACCCTCCGCCCCCGGCTGAATGTCGCTGAGCAAAACTACCGGCGGATCGCCCGGAGCGGGCTCGTAGAAAGCGGCCATTTCCGGGTCGATGAGCAGCATGGAAACATCACCGCTTTTTAAAAGGGCTCGCGTCTGCTCCATGAAGTCCTCTACTGAGGTGAAGCGCAGCGGTATGGGCAGCATGATCATGCAGCCTCCGGCCAGCCAGATCGCCTGCACGGCGGTGACGAGAGCGCGAGAGGTGGGCCCCAAAATAGCAACATGATCGCCCGGGGCAACGCCGCGGGCCTGCAGCGCAGCGGCGGCGGCCCGGGCATCCTCATGCAGTTGTTTCCAGGAAACCCGCACCGGTGCAGCGCCGGCTCCGCCGGAAGCGCTTCCGATAAAGGTGACGGCATGGGGTCCCGCCGCGGCGCGATGAATGCGCGGAAGCAGCGATTCCGCCAGAGGACCGTATACCGGCCTGCCGCAGCGGCAAGTTACCTGGTCTCCCCGGTTAAACTGACTTTTCATTGGTGAATCCCCCTTACAAGAAGATATAATATTAATGATTTACTCTATATTCTATAAAAATATATACTAACCCTTCACCCAAAATATGGCTCATTCGCCTGCCCTGGCCAAAATAATGACTTCCCG
>CAZQVX010000203.1:0-2988 GCA_964596845.1 uncultured Syntrophomonadaceae bacterium
CTGTCGGGGGACAGCTATTTCCGGATCAAAAGGCCCGAACACAATCTGGACAGATGCAGGACCCAATTTAAGCTGCTCACTGACATGGAGCAGAAATGGCCGCAGATGAATGGGATCGTGGAGCGGGTTTGGGAAAAAGTAAGATCTTGACACGCTGAGGAGGCTGTATCTTGCCCCATTGCCCGGTATGCAACGCGCCCATGGTTTTAAGGACGGCACGCAGGGGCCCTCATGCCGGGAGGCAGTTCTACGGATGCAGCAGATATCCTGAATGCAGGGGCATATTGGATTACGATGAAGGTTCGCCGGACGGCCCCATCGCCCCCATTGAACAGCACACTTCTCCCCGCTATCCCACTGCAAAGAGCAAATACCAGGGGTATCAGGTCTCCTTTTTTGAAAGCGTAGCCACTTCCAGCGCCTGCCTGGAAGCGATCCGGCTAAGCGGTTTAGCTGACTCCGAGTTGCGATCTTTTGCCCAGTGGCGGCTTGATTTCCCCTCTGCAGCGCGATCCGGCGAATGGACTGAGCGCACCCGTCAGATGTTTTCTGTCTGTGAAAAAATCCTGACGAGAGGCCGGATTACCCTGTGTTCACCCGATCTGGAGGCGGAGATATCCGACATGTTTGGTATGGTCGGCGATAGCGAGGATGAGGGAGACCTTGCTGAAATTATTAACGCAATCCGCGTTGGTCTTGATCGTGGACGGCAGGAAATGGCTGCAGGTAAACTGGCCCAATTCGTCCACGCCCTAAAAATAAGCCACCTGGTCCAGGTGACAATCCTGCAAGCCGCCAGGTACGGGTTTTTAGATTTTACGCAGCCCCATCAATGGAAAATTGTCTTTCGGTATCCCCGGGAGGGGGCGCTGGAAAGAGAAGAGGCCGGAAAGGTATTCAAGCTGGCCGCAGAGGATCTTGCGGAATTAATTTATAAATTGGGCGATCTATATTCTGTGCAGCTGCCGCCGGGTAAACCCTTCGTTACTTTTGCCGGGGATGGGGATCCCCCTCCGGGTGGTGCTCTTTGCATTTCTTTTTCCAACCAACCGGAGGATGGCCTTCCCACTTTCTGCATTCAAGATATTCATCTGCCCCATCATATTGCCATCTCCGCCACACCTGCCGCCGCTGCAGTGCTGGACGTTCCCCGGGAGGAGACGCTGCTCTACTTTCTCAAATACCTCTTCAGAAAGGACAGCTTCTGGGAAGGGCAGCTTGATGCAGTGTTGCGCGCCTTTCAAGGCAGGGATGCCATCCTGCTGCTCCCCACCGGCGGGGGCAAATCCATCGCTTTCCAGCTGGCGTCGCTGCTGCTTCCCGGAATATCTGTTGTGATTGAACCGATCATCTCCCTCATCGAGGATCAGCTTGATAACCTGGCCGCCTACGGCATCGATCGCTGTATCGGCATTTCCAGCCAGGCTGCCGGCGGAGAACGCACCGAAGCGTTGAACCTCTTTGGACAGGCAGAGTATCTTATTGCCTATATCGCTCCGGAAAGGCTGCAGATTACAGAATTTCGGGATTCGCTGCGCAGCCTGACTGTCCATACTCCCGTCAATATGGTGGTGATCGACGAGGCTCACTGCGTCTCCGAATGGGGCCATGATTTCCGGACCGCCTACCTAAATATCGGGCGGATCAGCCGGGAATACTGCAGTTCCAGGGGGGCTGTGCTCCCGCTCATCGCTCTTACGGGCACGGCCTCCAGGGCGGTGCTGAAGGATGTCCGGCGCGAACTGGGAATAGTCGATTTTGATGCCATTATCACGCCGAAAACCTTTGACCGCCCCGAACTGGAGTTTGAAGTGATTCATTGCGCCTCCTCCGAAAAATTTCCCCGCCTGAAAGGCTATTTGGGGCAGGTACTCCCTGACCGGTTCCGGGTGGCCAGGGGCACACTATTCCAGGCGCGCGGCAGAGACACCTATTCCGGGCTGGTTTTCTGCCCCTGGGTCAACGGGGAATTTGGCGTGGCCCATGTGTCTGGAAAAATAGAAAGAGAGTTGGGCATCCCCAATGATTACTACTCAGGAAAAGCGCCCCGGGGACGGGACTCCCGCAGCAGCTGGGGGGTCCAGAAAGGGGAGGTAACCAGGCGTTTCAAGTACAACGAGATGCCGCTGCTGACCTGTACCAAGGCTTTCGGCATGGGGATCGACAAGCCAAATATCCGCTATACCCTGCATTACGGGCTGCCTTTCTCCATAGAATCCTTTTACCAGGAAGCAGGCCGCGCCGGCAGAGACCGCAGCAAGGCCTATTGCTGCATCCTGGCTTCAAACGACGACCCCGAACGCACCAGGCAGCTGCTGGATCCCCGCACACCTGTGGAGACCATTGCCGGGGTCGTTACCGGCAGACAGAGGAACCGGGCGGACGATGATGATATCACCAGGGCGCTGTTCTTTCATACAACTTCTTTCCGGGGTATCGAGGCGGAGCTAGGGGAGATCAGAACCCTGCTCCGCAGGCTCCCCAAATTGGGCAGTAAGGGTACTGTTGATCTAATCTATGACGATATGGAAGGCAAATCTAACACTGAGAAAAGCCTGCACCGGTTGCTGACTTTGGGCATTATCGAGGATTACACCATCGATTATGCCAAAAAGGCCTTTACCACCAGGGCCTCGAGCGCCGGCAAGGAGGAAATCATCAGTTCCTATCAAAGCTACGTTTCAGGTTATCTGGGCAGCAGAAGCGAGAAGGAACTTGAAAAGGCAAATTCGTTGCTCCATGAGGAGCACCTGCAATTTGTATTGGGCATGGTCAGGCTCCTGCTCAGCTTTATCTATGAGGTGATCGAGAAAGGCCGGCGGAGGGCTCTTTATGAGATGTACCTGGTGGCCTCGGAGGAGCCGGGCAATGCGCATATCCGGCAGCGGATATTGAGGTACCTGGAACAGACCGAACATTCCGATATGATCGAAACCCTGCTTAAGGCTCCTGACAGCGGCCTGGCGGAGATGATGACCATCCTTGAAG
>CAZQVX010000204.1:0-2986 GCA_964596845.1 uncultured Syntrophomonadaceae bacterium
CTGTTCTCCAGCTCCACCACGGTGTTCTCAAGCAGGGCAAAATCGTCGTCATCCACGCTGAAACGGGGGGCGGGGAGCCGGCCTTCCAGGAATTCTGTCAGCTGCTCATGCAGCGCCTCAATGGTTCTCTTCCGCCTCCGCCCACCGGCGAGGCAGAGGGCCAGCGCTGCCGCGCCGGCCGACAGCACCGCGAAGCCGATCCAGCGGCCGCCCCCCGGGCCGTAGCAGGCCAGGTAGGCGCCCAGAGCGGCGGTGATACCCGAAAGCCAGGCCTGGGCCGAATATGTGTTCATGCCGTTTCCCCCCGGTAGTTGTTTCTTAACCCGGCGCAAGATCTGCCCTCAGTATAGCACAGCGGACTGTTGACAGGGCGAAGGCAGGCTGAAGTGGAACCGTTTATAATCGGCCTTATAATGAGCAGGGGCCTGCCGCTATTTTTTACGGTCCGCGATGTCCGGCTTATTTTCCTGTCTTTAATAGTAGGGCGGGGTTTTGGCCAAAACAAAAAGGGAGAATAATGGAAGATAACGCTATCATCGATCTGTTCTGGCGGCGGTCGGAGGAGGCTTTGGCCGCGGTATCCGCCAAATATTATAACTATTGCCTGAGGATTGCCGGCAACATCCTGCACAATGATGAAGATGCGGAGGAATGCGTCTCTGAAACGTGGTTCAAGGCTTGGGGCGCTATTCCCCCGGCCCGCCCGGACAGGTTGGCTGCTTTTTTGGGTCGGATCACCCGTAATATTGCGCTTAATCGTTATGAGGCAGCGTGCACCCAAAAACGCGGCAGTGGGGAGGTTGAACTTTCTCTTGACGAGCTTCACGGTATCGCAACGCCCGAAACCGCCGGAGAAGGCGAAATTACCCGCGTGATCAATACATTCCTGCTTTCCCAGCCTCCGGGGCACAGTGATGTTTTCCTGAAACGCTACTGGTACCTGTGCAGCATCAAGTCCATTGCCGCCGAATACGGGTGCAGTGAAAGCAGGATTGCCTCGATGCTGCTCCGGATGCGCCAGAAACTCAAAAAAGTACTTGAAAGCGAGGCTTTGTGGTGATGAAAACTTTGAGAGCCATTGGGGGAGTAGACAGCGATCTGGTAGCGCGGGCCGCCCCAGGGCCCCAAAAGGCCAAAAAGGGGTTTGCCCGCCGGCAAAAATGGGCGGTGTCCCTGGCCGCATGCCTGCTTTTTGCAGTTGTCCTGATCGGTATTCTGTCGCATAACAGCGGCAGCGGTTTTGCCCCGCCCGGAGGCGGGCTGAGCCAACAGTGCCCGGAACCGCCCCCATCTTCCGATCACGGCGGTCCGGGTCCAAGCGGTGCAGTTTATCATGATCTGGAGATGTCACAGATCACCAGGCAGCCCATTGAAGTAAAAGTGCCGGCTGAGTTTTGGCTGCGGATCAGGCTTTCCGGGGCTTTATTAAACAAAACGGGGTCCCTGCCGCCATGGGATAAGCAGACTGAACTCACGAAAACAGATATTGAGTCCCGGTTTAACATGATTGTACAAGACCCCGCCCTGCCTGCAGGGGACTATACTGCCGCCGGGAGCGTATTAAGGGATGTCCAAACAGGTGAGATTGCTGCTTACGCGATTGATTATGTTTACTTTGATCCGCAGACAGCGGCTTTAATCAACAGCTTCACCCTGTTTTATTTTGATATGGGGCGTTTTGATGCGGAAAAGGTAACGGGGACGCAAACAGTGGCTTCTAAGGATGGCGAGATGCAAATAAATGAATTTGGCCCGCCGGGCAAGACGAATGGCAAGGTGCCCCATGTGAGGAGCCTGGTGTATTTCGGCGGCGGGATCGGTATTGCTATTGAAGCCCAGGCCCAGGCGATATCCTTTGTGAACGGCAGCGCCGTGGATCAGGTGAAAAGCCTTGAGCTCTTCAAGAAGACTGATGAAGAGCTTGTGGAAATGATGCGATCGCTGATCAGGTAGCGGCAGGGGACCTGTCAAGGTCCTTGTCCCCATGGCAGGCAGGTAGTGGGCAGGGGACCAGCCAAAGTCCCTGTCCCTTTGGCTGGTCAGTTTCTAGGCGCCGGTCCAGCGGTAGCCCACGCCGCGCACTGTCTCGATGCGGCCGGCGCCGACTTTCTCGCGCAGGCGGCTGATATGCACAGAGAGGGTGTTGTCATCGATATAGAGCCCGCCATCGTCCCAGATAGTCTGCAGCAAGATCTTGCGGGTGAGCACCCTGCCGGCGTTGCGCATCAGGGCGGTGAGAAGCTGGAACTCCGTTGGGGTCAGAAGGAGTTGTTCTCCCCGGAGGTAGGCGCTCATTGTCTGAGGGTCGATACGCAGTCCCTCCTCCGCGTAAAGGGAGGGGCGGTTTCTTCTGAGCAGGGCGCGAATGCGCGAAAGCAGCTCCGCCAGGCGGAAGGGCTTGGTCACGTAGTCGTCGCCACCGGTGTCAAGCCCCCGCACGATCTGCACCTCGTCGTCCTTGGCGGTGAGGAAGAGAATGGGCGTCTCCAGGCCGCCGCTGCGCCAGTCGCTGCAGAGGTCGAGCCCGCTGCCGTCAGGCAGCATGATATCGAGGATGATCAGGTTATAGCTATTTTCCGCGGCCAGGCGGTGCGCCTCCCGACATGTTCCTGCGCAATCGGCGGCATATCCCTCGCGCCGCAGCATCTCGCAGAGGCCGTCCCGCAAAAAAACATCATCTTCTACCACAAGTAACCTGTGTTCCATGGCGACAGCTCCTCGAACTTCATGACATAATTATGCTTCCACAACGCAGGGGGGAAATCCTACTTTTCCGCACCGGTGACGGTGAACTGCCCGGGCAAATCAATAAATCAATAGCGCACGATTGTTGGAAAGCTAGCTTGACATGCCGCGGGATAGATGCTATCATCAAAATGCAAAGCAAGCTTTACATTAACGAGTTCTCTTTTGGAGGTGGTGCTATTGAATAATCGATTGGGGGCCCTAAGAAAAGAAAAGGGCATGACCCAGGAAGAGCTGGCGG
>CAZQVX010000205.1:0-1101 GCA_964596845.1 uncultured Syntrophomonadaceae bacterium
GCGGCGGTTACCCCAGCATAAAAGCCCTGGGCGTTTTGATTGAAGAAACAGGCAAAGCTCAGGTGACAATTAATGTTTGCAATTACAATCATGTTTCGCTATCGAGGGTTTTCGAAACCGTAAAAATCGAAGCTGAGCGTTACGGTGTGGGCATCAGCGGCAGCGAAATTATCGGCCTGCTGCCCATGGAGGCGCTGCTCGATGCGGCAGCTTTTTATTTGCGCCTGCAGGATTTTCATTCCGGGCAAGTGTTGGAGAAGAGGCTGACAGAAATTTAGCCTCTACCGCATTTGAAAGGAGAGCGAATTATGTACATGGAGATGACGGTAAAGGAACTTCTAGAAGAATTGGGCTCGGCTTCCCCGGCGCCCGGCGGCGGCAGCGTCTCGGCGCTGGCCGGCAGCCTCGGGGCTGCACTGGTAGCCATGGTGGCACAGTTAACCGCCGGCCGGAGCGGCAGTGAGGATGGAGAGCAGCTGGTGCAGCATAACTTGCGTAAAGCGGTGCAGCTGCAGCAGATGCTGCAAGAAGATGTCGACGGCGACACCGCAGCCTACAATGGGGTGGTTGCAGCCTACCGGATGCCCAAAGCCGGCGATGCAGAGAAAACGGCACGCTCCCGGGCCATCCAGGAGGCGCTGCAAGAGGCGACCCGCTTCCCTCTGCAGGTGGCCCGGCGTTCCCTTGAAGTGCTGCAGATGTTACCCTGGGCCCTTACCGAAGGCAACCCTAACGCCTGGAGCGATGCGGCCGTGGCCTCGCTCATGGCCAGGGGCGGAATTGAAGGGGCTCTGGCCAACGTGGCCATCAACCTGGGGGGGATCAAAGATGCCTCCTTTAAAGAAGAGATGGCGGTGCAGGCGAAGGAGATCCGCAATGCAGCGAAGCAGCTTCAGGAAGAGATCGATGTTTTACTTAAAGATCGCCTTATTTAACTAAATACGCCTGGCCGCGGCGTTACCTGTACTTGCGCTGTCTGGCTTAATCTGGAAGTTCAAATAATCAGGAGGTGGGAGCAGTGGTAACCAACTGGGAAATAGCCGGTGCCATGTCCATCAAGCTCGATCCGGACTTGCCCGAAATGCAGGAATTTGCACCCGG
>CAZQVX010000205.1:1201-2985 GCA_964596845.1 uncultured Syntrophomonadaceae bacterium
GAGGTGGCGCTTTATCCCTACGAACTGGTCACCTATGGTGAAACAGGCAGCGTCTGTCAGAACTGGCTGCAGTACCGGTTGATCAAAAAGTATCTTGAGGCGCTCACCGAAGAGCAAACCCTTGTGGTCATGTCAGGGCATCCCCTGGGGCTCTTCCCCTCCTCGCCCCAGTCGCCGCGGGTGATTATCACCAACGGGCTCATGGTGGGGCTTTTTGACAATCAAGAGGACTGGGAGATTGCCGCTCAACTGGGCGTGGCCGGCTACGGCCAGATGACCGCGGGAGGCTGGATGTATATCGGGCCGCAGGGTATTGTGCACGGCACATTCAACACGCTGCTCAATGCCGGCCGCCTGAAGCTTAATGTTCCCGCCGACAGCGACCTGAAGGGATACCTCTTTGTCTCTTCCGGCCTTGGCGGGATGAGCGGCGCTCAGCCCAAAGCGACGGAGATTGCCGGCGGTGTGGGTATCATCGCCGAGGTGGACAGTTCGCGCATTGAGACGAGATTGAACCAGGGGTGGGTCAGCCGTGCCACGGAGGATCTCGGCGAAGCCTTCCGCCTGGCCGGTGAGGCGCAGCGTCAGAAGCAGCCCCTCTCCATAGCCTACCACGGCAACGTGGTCGATCTGCTCGAGTATGCCGTGACGCATGAGATCAGGATAGACCTGCTTTCCGACCAGACCTCCTGCCATGCCCCTTACGACGGCGGTTATTGCCCGCAGGGGGTTACCTTTGCGGAGCGGACCCGCCTTCTGGCTGAAGACCGCGCCGGACTCAGGCGGCATGTGGACCGCAGCCTGCGGCGCCATTTTGAGCTCATCAAAATATTGGTGAGCCGGGGCAGCTATTTTTTTGATTACGGCAACTCCTTTATGAAAGCGATCTTTGACGCCGGGGTGAAGGAGATCTCCAAAAACGGCCGCGATGAGAAAGATGGCTTTATCTGGCCCTCCTACGTTGAAGAGATCATGGGCCCCGAGCTTTTCGATTACGGGTACGGCCCCTTCCGCTGGGTCTGCCTCAGCGGCAAGCCGGAAGACCTGGCCAAGACCGATGCGGCGGCCATGTCCTGTATCGATCCCCAGCGCCGGGGCCAGGACCGCGACAACTACATCTGGGTCCGCGATGCTCAGAAGCACAACCTTGTCGTCGGATCCCAGGCGCGCATTCTCTACCAGGATGCCGCCGGACGGGTGGGTATCGCTCTGAAATTCAACGAGATGGTTCGCAAAGGCGAGATCGGGCCGGTAATGATCGGGCGGGATCATCACGATGTCAGCGGCACCGATTCACCCTTCCGCGAGACGGCCAACATCAAAGACGGCAGCAATGTTATGGCAGAAATGGCGGTGCAATGCTATGCCGGGAACGCCGGACGGGGGATGAGCCTGGTGGCTCTTCATAACGGCGGCGGCGTCGGTATCAGTAAAGCCATAAACGGCGGTTTTGGCCTGGTTCTCGATGGCAGTGAAGAGGTTGATGAAACGATCAAATCCGCCTTGCTCTGGGATGTCACCTGCGGCGTAGCCCGGCGGGCCTGGGCCAGAAATGAGAATTCGCTCTCTACAGGCGCCGAGTTCAACCGCGACTATGAAGGCAAAGGGCATATCACTTTGCCTTACCAGGTAGATGGTGGGCTGATTGACAGGGCAATAGAGTTAATAAAGGAAGATCAAATTCATGATTGATACCGAGAAATTTATGGATATGGTGGAGGCGCCTGCGATCGTTAAACCCTATCTTCATTTCTTTTACAAGGAAGATGAAATGAAGCTGATTA
>CAZQVX010000206.1:0-2975 GCA_964596845.1 uncultured Syntrophomonadaceae bacterium
GTTGTATCGATGATCACCACATTTTCCCGGGCTGCGCTGCGCAGCGAGATCTCCTCGGCCGGGTAGGCGTCCTCCATCCAGTGAAAGGTCCCGCCGGAATTGTAAAGGGTGCCTTCGTCCGCCAGAAACTGCAAAATCTCCTGGATCGCCGCTCTGCCGAAGGTTTCGCCGCTCTGAAAGGGCAGTTCGAAAGAGGCACAGCGCACATGATTGGTCAAAATGATGAGATTGTCGGGATCGATGAGCGCCCGCTCCGGTGAACGTCCGAAAAAATAATCGGGATTATTCACGATGTACTGGTTCAGCGGCGCACTGTTGGCCACAAGCAGGCCCAGGGATGTGCCGCTGCGCCTGCCCGAGCGTCCGGCCTGCTGCCAGGTGCTGGCGATAGTTCCGGGATAGCCGTTGATGATGCAAGCATCCAGCTCCCCAATGTCTATGCCCAGCTCCAGGGCGTTGGTGCTGATCACCGTCTTTACCGTGCCGTCGCGAAGTCCCGCCTCAATGGAGCGCCGCTCCCGGGGCAGGTATCCGCCGCGGTAGCCGCGCACACCGCTCTTTTCGCCCGGGATTTCTTTTCGGCTCTGCTGCAGGTAGGTGAGCAGCAACTCTACCCCGAGGCGGCTGCGAGTGAAGACAATGGTCTGCACCTTATGCCGATAAAGCTCCCGGGCCAGTCGCTGCGTCTCCAGTAGAGCACTGCGCCTGATGCCCAGCTCCCGGTCCACCACAGGTGGATTGTAAAAGATAAAATGTTTTGTGGATCGGGGCGCTCCGTTCTCATCGATGAGGGTAACCGGTTCTTCGATGAGTGCCCCGGCCAGTTCTGCGGGGTTGGCGATGGTCGCTGAACATAGAATAAAAGAGGGCGAACTACCGTAAAAACGGCAGATCCGTTTTAACCGGCGGATGACATTGGCTACATGGCTGCCGAAGACGCCGCGGTACTGGTGCATTTCGTCGACAACGATAAAATTCAGGTTTTGAAAGAGTTTTGCCCATTTGGTGTGATGGGGCAGGATTCCTGTATGGAGCATGTCAGGGTTTGTGACCACAATGTGGCCGCTCTGCCTGACAGCCTGGCGCAGGCCCGGTGCAGTGTCACCGTCATAGGTGTGCGTGCGCAAGTTAACCTGCATTTCGCCCACAAAGGCTTTCAGCTCTGCAACCTGATCCTGAGAGAGAGCTTTTGTGGGGAAGAGATAGAGGGCGCGGCTTTCCCCCTTTGCCAAAAAGGCGTTCAACACCGGGATATTGTAGCAGAGGGTTTTGCCCGAGGCGGTGGGGGTGACCACGACCGCGTTCTCCCCGCGGGCGGCCGCCCTGACGGCGGCTGCCTGGTGGCTGTAGAGCTTTTCGATCCCTCGCCGGCGCAGCGTACTTATCAGCCGGGAGTCAATAAAATCAGGAAAATCTGCATAGACTCCCTCCCGGGCCGGCAGCAGTTCCCACCGGGTCACATTGCGCTTGAAAGCGGGGTCATCCTGCCACTGTTCGAGTAACTTATGCAGATCAGACATTTGTTCAACCGCCTTTGGTTTGATCAGCCGGCTACTATTTTATATTTCGCTGCGGTTTACGTAAACCCTACCTGAAGTAATTCCCCTGCCTGAAGCAATAGCCTTGCGGCAAGACTCCCGGCTCTGGACAATCGGTCCAAGCAACTTCAGCTAAAGGGGTAAAGGTTTCAGCGGCCCGGCAGCGAAAAAAGAAAAAGCACAGCTGTACCCGTAAACTATGGCGCCGGTTCCCTTTAATGGAATGTAGCTCTTTAGGGTTTTGGATCATAATTAAACAAAGGAGGTCGTGATTATGCGCCGCGGATGCCCTTACGGCACCCACCGGGTGCTGGAGCCAAAGGGGCTGCTGCCCCAACCGGCCTGGAAAATCGACAACACTATGGAGCTTTACGACAACGAAATTATGATCGATGTTGATGCCTTGAATATCGACTCGGCCAGCTTTACCCAGATCAAAGAGGAAGCAGGCGAGGACGACAGCCGCATCGCCGGGATCATGATGAAAATTGTGGCGGATCGGGGCAAGCACCACAACCCTGCGACCGGTTCGGGGGGCATGCTCATAGGCCGGGCGGCGGAGATCGGCCCCGCTCTGACCGGCAGGAGAGACCTTCAGGTCGGCGATCGTCTGGCTACCCTGGTTTCTCTATCCCTGACCCCTTTGAAAATTGAGCGGATCAAGAAAATTTACCGGGAGAGCGATCGGGTGGAGATCGAGGGGAAAGCCATTCTCTTTGAAAGCGGCATCTACACCGTTCTACCCGCTGATTTGCCGGAAAATCTGGCCCTGGCCGTGCTTGATGTCGCCGGTGCGGCGGCGCAGACCGCCAGGCTGGTCAAGCCGGGCGACTGCGTTGTGGTCATCGGGGCCGGAGGAAAATCAGGCTTGCTCTGCCTGCACGAGGCCCGCAAAAGGGCCGGAGTGACCGGCCGGGTCATCGGGGTTGCACCCCGCGAAAAGAGCAGGCAGCGGGCTCTGTCGACAGGCTACTGCGATGAAGTGATCAAAGCCGACGCCGCCAACGCTCTTGAAATGATGGATAAAGTCAGGGCGGCCACCGGTGGGCGGATGGCCGATGTGACCATCAACTGTGTCAATATCCCCCATACGGAGCTTTCTTCAATATTGGCCACGCGTGAAGGCGGGACGGTCTATTTTTTCAGTATGGCCACCAGTTTTACCGCCGCCGCCCTGGGTGCGGAAGGGGTGGGCAAGGATATTACCATGATTGTGGGCAACGGCTATACAAAGGGGCATGCCGCAATCTCGCTGCAGGTGATGCGTGAAAGCCCCATCCTGCGCCGGATATTCGAGGAACTTTACACTTAGGTTTCAAGTAAAGGTTTCAAGCAAAGGAGGCGTTTTTATGAGGCAGAAGGTGATGCTGCGGGTCAGGATCAGCGAGCGCGATGTTCACTATGCCGGCGGGCTCGTTGACGGCGCCAAACTGATGA
>CAZQVX010000207.1:0-2947 GCA_964596845.1 uncultured Syntrophomonadaceae bacterium
CCGTGGAGGCGCTCTCGGCGATGTATCATTATGGAGTGAAAAGAAGCGGCGAGGCCGTCTGCTGAACTGAAGAGGACGGCCGGACATCTCTTGCATTTGACCGGGGGCGAGTTATCCTCCCCCGGTCAAAATTTTATCTGTAAGTGACAGGATTATCTCTTCGGGGGTCGAAAGTATATTAAATTTGAACTCGAGGCACACAGGTAATTTTTTTGATCCGACGGCGGCCTCCCGGTACAGATACGCCGTTTGCGCTGCTGAATATTTAACAAAAATTATGGAGGTCGCCGAATATGGAGGAAGTCCTTGTACAGGTAAAAGAGGCAGTCGTCGAGGGTAAAAGGGAAGAAACCCTGCGCCTGGTTAAAGAAGCGGTCAGGGCAGGTCTTGCGCCCATCCAGATCATCGGTGAAGGCCTGACTCCCGGTCTCTACGTGGTAGGAGACAGATTTGAAGAAGGGGAGTATTTTTTACCCGATATGATGCTGGCCGCCGAGGCGATGAACGAGGCTATGGATTACCTGGAACCGCTGATCAAGAAGAGCGAGGCGGAGGGCGCGGAGAGGCCCGCCCGTATGGTTATCGGTACCGTCAAGGGGGATCTTCATTCCATCGGCAAGGATATCGTGATCATGATGATGAAATCGGCCGGCTTCGAACTCTTTGACCTGGGCGTAGATGTCTCCGCCGCCGCCTTTGTGGAGGCGGTGAGAGAAAGAGAAGCCGCTGTCCTGGGCATCTCCGCGCTGATGACCACCACCATTCAGGAGCAGAAGAAAATAATCGATCTGCTGCAGGAGAAGGGCCTGCGCAGCAGGGTCAAGGTGATCGTGGGTGGTGCGCCCCTTTCTGACGAATGGGCCCTGAAGGTGGGCGCCGACGGCTACGCTCCAGATGCTATCTCCGGCGTAAAGAAAGTTAGGGAGCTGCTGGGGCAGAGCTAAGGGCCCCTCACCGTCATCCAGAGCGCAGCGGGATGCAATGCTCCCCCCTTTGAAAAAGGGGGGGCGGGGGGATTTAACCATTGAATAACGCAAATATCAGCGCCAAGGAGGCCTGTAAGCAATGATCTTTGAACCCTTTTCCCCAAAAGACCTGGACATGATCCATGCGGCCACCCTGCGGATCCTGGAGCAGATCGGCGTGATCATGGAAGGCCCGCTGGCCCGGGAGATACTGTTCGGCGCCGGCTGCGCCGAGAAGAACGGGCGGATCACCTTCCCCCCGGGAGTGGTCGAAGAGGCGCTGAAACCCGCCGTCTCCATAACATTCTACGGCATCGACGAATCCATCGCCCTGCCCCTGACCCCGGCGGAGCGCTCCTATTCGCATAATTTCGGCTCAGTCTCCGTCCTCCTGGACCACGAAACCGGTGCGGTCCGGGAAGCGAAGGTCAAAGACCTCGAGAATTTTGCCCGCCTCAGCGACAGCCTCCCCTACCTCGACCTGGTGGTGCCCACCCTGCGGCCCACCGACCTACCCGAAGAGGTGGCCAACATCGCCATGACTGTCTACACGATGAAAAACACGCGGAAACCCGTCGACATCGGGACCGCTTCGGATACCTGGGAAACCCGCCGCCTCATCGAGGTGGCCGCCACCCTGCGGGGGGGCCTGGATAAGCTGAAAAGCAAGCCCATGGGGACCATCTCTATCTCCCCGCTCAGCCCGCTTAACTTTCCCGCGGACATCGCTGAAGCAATCGTTGACTGCGCCGCCACAGGGCTGCCGCTGACCATGCTGCCCTGCCCCACCCGGGGGCTCACCGCCCCCCTCACCCTCGTGGGCGGTCTGGTCCAGCAGAACGCCGAGCAGCTGGCTTTCCTCACCCTGGCCCGGCTGGTGAACCCGGCCTGTCCCCTGGTTTACACCTGCCGCCTGGCTGCGGCGAACATGCGCACCGGCTTCGTCGGCGGCAAAGATCCCGACCTGGGCCTTTCCGGCGCCTGCGCCGCGCAGATCGCCCGCCGCTACGGCCTCCCCTCGGGTGTCTACGGCATGGATACCGGCGCCGCCCTGCCCGACATCCAGTCGGGCTACGAGAGGGCCATCAACTGCCTTCCGCCGGTGATGGCCCGGGCGACGATGGTCTCCGGCTTCGGCCTTCTCAACGGCGGCCTCCTGGCCAGCGCCGAGGAGATGGTCATCGACAATGAGATTTACGGCATGCTCATGCACCGCCTGGGCGGGAACCTGGCCGTGAATGAGGACACCATTGGGGCCGAGGTGATCCGTTCGGTCATGGAGGGCGGCAGTTTTCTCGCCCAGGAACACACCCGCGACTACCTGCGCCGGGGCGAACTCTGGCAGGGGAAACTTGGTAATGATCTCCCCTTCGAGGAATGGCGGGCCCGGGGTTCTGTCTCCACCCGCGAGGAAGCCAAAGAGAAGGTCAGCGAGCTTTTGGCCGTCCACCCGGGCCTTTACCTGGAGGAGAAACTCTGCCGTGAGCTGGATCTGATTCTGGAGAAAGCCAAAGGGGAGCGATCCGGTGGCTAAAAAATATAGCCGGGCGTGCGGGGAACTGAACCGCGTGTCCGGCGCGAACTCCGGCAATATCCGGCTGCAGCCGGGTGGACAGGGAGCCAAAACTAAGTGCTGAGCCCGGCGGAAAACCGCCGGTTGATGCACACATGGAAGCATAGGCCATGCAAGGAAGGAGGGATCTCACCGCTAAGGGCGCCCCGGCACGGCGGGCGAAACGATCGTGACCGGCAACAAATGGGGGATACAAAAATATAACCGGGGAGATGAACAGTTTTGACTAAAAGAAACCGCTGGTTGATTGTGCTGGCGGCGGCGATGGCCCTGGCGCTGGCGGCGGGCCTGTCCGGATGCGCCCCCGCCAAAACCGAGGGACAGATCTTGCGGATCGGGTTTCTGCGGGAGATCGAGGGCCTGAACCCCATGACCGTCTGGTCCTACCAGGCTTACGAGGTGATGAACC
>CAZQVX010000208.1:0-2935 GCA_964596845.1 uncultured Syntrophomonadaceae bacterium
ACGTACCCCGTCCCCCCGTCTAGCTCAGGGGCTTCCTCCATGAAGCGGCGATAAATCCGCCCTTCGCTCCGGTAAGAGACATCCTTTCCTCCTCCTCCACGCTGATCCTTTCGGGGGATGCGCCGGGCTCGATAAAAAGGCACTCGCCTGAGCCCACAAGGTTTTCTTGATCCAGTGCTTTTAATTCCTTCAGGGTGATAAACCGGGCATGGCGAAAGATGGAACCCTTTCTCTGGGCTTGCTTCATGTACTGGATGCCCCAGGCGCTGTCGCGGCTGATTGTCCCGATGAGCAGAGCCCCCCCGGGTTTGAGCACGCGCATGAGTTCTCCAAAAGCTCTCTGCGGTTCGTGTATGAATTCAAAAGCGGCCATAGAGACAACCCCGTCAAAGCAATCTGGGGGGAAATCCAGCCTGTAGATATCCATCAGGGAAAAGGTGATCCATCCTCCCCGGCCCCCCTTTTCCAAGGGAGAGAACCTTTTCGCGCTGTCGCCCAGCAGCCCCTCCCGGGCTGCCTTTTCCCGCCCCAGGGTCAGCATGCCCGGGGAGAGATCTATGCCCGCCACCAGGGCGCCCTTTCGGGCCAGCTTCAGACTGAAATTCCCGGTGCCGCATCCGGCATCAAGAATCAAAGCCCCGGGGCGCACCTCGAAAAGACCAAAGGCCAGCGCGGTCTCCACTTCATCGGCAAAGCTGCCCAGGGGGGTTTCATACCAATGGTCATAACTCGAAGCAACTTCATCAAAGAACATGGTGTAGCTCCTTTCGGTGCCTGCCGCCTTCCTTCCGCTCACCAGGCGCTGCCGTTCTCCTGCCGGCGAGTGCGGCCGCCCCTCTTTTTCCATGCAGACACCGTCGCACCTTTTTCCCCCGACAGGTGCCGGCGTTTCCCCTCCGCCAGCCTGTGCAGGCCTTTAGCCTGCACCTCTTCTTTCAGCCTCCGGGCGATCGCCTCCGCCTCAGGATAAATTTTCCCCAGCCTTTTAAGCCTGTCGGGGGCCGAAGGGTAAGGCGAGGCGGAGGGAAAGAACTGCAGTAACTTTGACCGCCCTTTTTCCCAGTAATCACTGCCCCCCTCTTCCCCTTCCTCCCTCTCCAGAAGAGCCAAAGCCCCCAGGTAGCTCAGCAGACAATCAGGATAAACCAGGACGCGGGCGGCAATACGATCAGAGAGGTAGACCAGGTGCCTCGAAAGAGGCAGAAAGATCAAATCCATAATATATATTAATACAGGGATAGCGGCCAGCAAAACTTGTGATGAAACAGTCACCCCGGGCAGCAGATGCGGCATAACCAGGAGAATAGAAAAGATAGTGAGGAAAACTGCACCACCCGAAGCCCAGAGCTTTGTATCCCTTTCCAGCGCCAGGGCCGCCAGCTGCACAGCAAATAAACCCTGCAGTTGTTGCGGATTGAGTTTGTCTTCTACTCCCCTGTGCAGGTAAATCCGCCGGGGCGAGATGGGATTCCCTGAAGAAAAAGCGGGCCTTTTGATCCCTTTTTCGAAATAGAGAACTTCCTGCAGTTCTAGGCCGAATTGGTACTGCATCAGCACCGTTTCAAAAGGGAGCCTTTTCGGGCGGCCGCTTTTGCGGTGAAGCCGGCGGACCCAGGCCGGCTCCAAAAGGCAGGCCAAAAGATAGATCAGCCCGACAAGGGCCGGCCCAAAAATATAGAACCCTGGTATCCCTTCGCGCCCTTCCATAGGGAGGCCGGTGATCACAATGTTATAAAGGCTTACCAGAGCAATACAGAGACCATTTATGAAACGCAGATTTACGATAGTCATTAACTGATATCCCTCAGGGCAGCGGGACAAAAGAGCCCACCGCAGTGAGCAGGTAAGTAACGATCACCAAGATTTGAAATGTTGTGCCGCCCCAGACCCCCATATTCCAGCCCTCGTAGCCAATGGCAGCCTTGTGCTTACGGGAGCCCCGAAAAGCAGGTATGAGCATGATCACCACGCACAGGGCCACTCCGCCGGCGGCATCGCGCATCAGATCGAGGAAGTCGCCCGCCCCGATCACTGCGATAAGCAGAGTGGGCAGTGTCGCTGCCAGCCAGGAAAGACGCTCCGTCCAGCCCGTTCTTTCTTTGATAATGACCACCAGAGCGTATGATGCAGACCAGTATGTGGTCAAGATCGCCAGAACCATGAAGAGCATCCCCGTTATTTTGGCCCAACCACCGAGTGCTCCGGCCCAGCCGATAATGGCCACCCGGGTGACCGCCGGAGAGACGGAAAGGCTGAAGAAAACGAATATGGCGATAATGATCAGGTTTATGCCCATGCCCAGCAGTACCGCTTTGGGGATAAGCTTTTTGTTCCAGGAGAGCCCTTCCACCGCCTGGGGCACGGCAAAAGGGGCTGAAAAACAGAACATGGCCATCCCGAAAAGGGCAAGGCCGGCGCTGCCGACGGTACCCATAAGTGGAACAGACCTGAAAGGTACCGCAAAGGAGCCTGCAGCCAAAAGCAACAGAATGGCGCCCAGGGCGGCCACAGCATACTTTTCACTGATCCCCAGCACCTTCAGGCCGAAGGCGACAACGCCGGCAGCAACGAGGTAGAAGACGATCTCGCAGACCTGGAGCGGCCAGCCGGTCAGGTCAACCAGTATTTCCCCCGCCCCCACAATGTAGGCGGCCTGGCTGACTAAAAAGACCAGCACCAGCAGCGCGAAAAACAGCCAGACCCATATTTTCTCGAAACGTCCCTTGAAGAGATATTTGCGGAAAATCTCCACAACCTGGACGCTCCCCCCTTCACCCACGCAGAGTTCGGCAATCATGAGATGCATGAGCAGCGAAAAGAGGTAGGCAGCCAGCATGATCACAATAACCATAGCTGCACCGTTCAAAGAAGCAAGATAAGGCACAGCGAGGATGCCCCCGCCAACCCCATATCCGGTGATGATACAGCTCGCCTC
>CAZQVX010000209.1:0-2918 GCA_964596845.1 uncultured Syntrophomonadaceae bacterium
TGGCCGGCGGGACCCCGGTGGAATTTCCCGCTATCGCCATCTGTGACGGCATCGCCATGAACCACGAGGGGATGAAATACTCGCTGGCCAGCCGTGAACTCATCGCCGATTCCGTCGAGGCCATGGCTATGGCCCATGCCTTTGACGGCCTGGTTTTCATCCCCAACTGCGACAAAGTTGTCCCGGGGATGCTCATGGCGGCGGCACGGCTGGACTTGCCCGCAATATTCGTCAGCGGGGGACCCATGCTGGCCGGCGTTTTCCAGGGCCGCAAAGCTGCCTTAAGCGATATTTTCGAAGGCATCGGCGCTGTAAGGGCGGGGAAAATGACCGAAGAAGCCTTTGAGGAGATGGAGACAGCCATCTGCCCGGGCTGCGGTTCCTGCGCAGGCATGTTTACCGCCAACTCCATGAACTGCATTACCGAGGTCATGGGCATGGCCCTGCCGGGAAACGGCACGGTGCCGGCCATCGCCGCAGCCAGAATCCGCCTGGCTAAGGAGACGGGCATGAAACTGATGGAGCTCTTAGAGAAAGACATCAGGCCCTCTTCAATAATGACGGAAAGATCTTTCGGCAACTGCATCGCCGCAGATATGGCCTTAGGTTGCTCCACTAACACAGTCCTCCACCTGCTGGCCATAGCCAAAGAGGCGGAAGTGGCGCTCTCTTTGGATCTTTTCAACGAGATCAGTGCGCGGGTCCCCCAGCTCTGCAAGCTGAGCCCGGCGGGGAACCACTTTATTGAAGATCTCCATACAGCCGGCGGCATACCGGCGCTGCTGCACCGCCTGCTGCAGGCTGAGTTCATCGACGGCTCTGCACTCACGGTAACGGGGCACACCCTGGCCGAAAACGCGGCGGGGAGCCCTGTGCTGGACGATGAGGTGATCCGGCCGCTGGGCGATCCTCACAGCCGGACCGGCGGCCTCTCCATCCTGCGAGGCACCCTGGCGCCCGACGGCGCCGTGGTGAAAAAAGGCGCCGTCGACCCCGCCATGATGCTCCACCGGGGCCCGGCGCGAGTGTTCAATTCTGAGGAAGAGATCTGCTCAGCCCTGGAGAAGGGCTGCATTCATAAAGGAGAGGTCATCGTCATCCGCTATGAAGGGCCCAAAGGCGGGCCGGGCATGCGGGAGATGCTCACTCCTACCGCGATGGTAGCCGGCCTGGGCCTGGACAAAGAGGTGGCGCTCATCACCGACGGACGTTTTTCCGGGGCCACCCGGGGGGCTTCCATCGGCCATGTTTCTCCCGAAGCTGCCGAAGGGGGGCCCATTGCCCTCATTGAGGACGGTGACCTTATCAGCATTGATCTCCACAAAGGCCGGCTCGACCTGCTCGTCGACGAGAGGACTCTTAAAGAAAGAAAAGCGAGATGGCAGCCGCGGCCGCCGCAGGTAAAGAAGGGTTACCTGGAGCGCTATAGCCGCCTGGTCGGCTCAGCCGGCAAGGGAGCTGTCCTTGGCGACAGCTGAATAAATAGAAACCGCTCAAACACGAAGGGAGGCGGCAGCAACTGTGAAGCAAAAAGGCGCCCGGATCTTGACCAAGTGCCTGGAAGAAGAAGGAGTCAGCGTAGTCTTCGGTTACCCCGGAGGAGCGGTTCTCGACATCTATGATGCTCTATTTGATTCTCCCCTCAAGCATTATCTGGTCCGCCATGAGCAGGGCGCAGCGCATGCCGCTGACGGCTACGCCCGGGTTACAGGCCGTCCGGGAGTCTGCGTGGCTACATCGGGCCCGGGGGCGACAAACCTGGTCACCGGCCTGGCCAACGCCTATATGGATTCCATCCCCCTGATCGCTTTTACGGGACAGGTGGCCACACCCCTGCTCGGCCGCGATTCATTCCAGGAGGCCGATATCTATGGGATCACCCTGCCCATCACCAAGCATAACTTTCTGGTTAAAGATCTCCGCGATCTGCCCCGGGTGATCAAGGAATCCTTTCACCTGGCCACCACGGGCCGGCCGGGGCCGGTATTGATCGACCTCCCCAAGGATATCTGCCAGAAGGAGACAAAATCGGGCTGCCCGGCAAAGCTGAGCCTGCCCGGTTACCGCCCAGTGCTCGACGGTCATCCCCGGCAGATAAGCGAGGCCGCCGCCGCCATCAGGGAGTCCAGCCGACCGGTAATCTGCGCCGGGGGCGGCGTCATCATCTCGGGCGGCAGCAAGCCTCTGCGCGAGCTGGCGGAGCGCTGCCGGATCCCGGTGACCACCACCCTGATGGGAAAAGGCGCCTTTCCCGAAGATCATCCCCTGGCGCTGGGCATGCTGGGGATGCACGGGACCAAGTACGCCAACTACGCCGTCAATGAATGCGACCTGCTCATCGCCGTGGGCGTTCGTTTTTCCGACCGGGTCGCGGTAAGAGCCGGAGCCTTTGCCCCCGGAGCCCGGGTGATCCATATCGATATTGACCCCGCGGAGATCGGCAAAAACGTGCGGGCAGACATCCCCCTTGTAGGCGATGTGCGGCGAGTTCTCGAGCAGATCTGTCGCCAAATCCAGGGGCGGAGCGACAACGGCGCCTGGGGAGCCCAGATCGGAGTCTGGAAAGAAGAATTTCCCTTAAAATACGACCTGGACAACGACACAATTAAGCCGCAGTACGTAGTGGAGCAAATTCACGCTGTGAGCAAGGGCGACGCCATCATCACCACCGAGGTGGGCCAGAACCAGATGTGGGCCGCCCAGTTCTACACTTTTACCAGACCGCGCACCTTTATCACCTCGGGCGGGCTGGGGACCATGGGCTTCGGTCTGCCTGCCGCCATCGGGGCGCAGATCGGCCGGCCCGGCGCCACCGTCTTCAATATCGCCGGCGACGGCAGTATCCAGATGAATATTCAGGAGCTGGCCACCGC
The DNA here is from genome assembly GCA_964596845.1 of uncultured Syntrophomonadaceae bacterium. Classification (GTDB taxonomy): domain Bacteria; phylum Bacillota; class Dethiobacteria; order DTU022; family DTU022; genus JAAZIN01. The sequence continues at coordinate 2,874 of CAZQVX010000209.1, forward strand.
TGTAGCATACAGGCTGCCCCTTAAAATAGCGGTGCTCAACAACGG
>CAZQVX010000210.1:0-2904 GCA_964596845.1 uncultured Syntrophomonadaceae bacterium
AGTAAGGCCAAAGCCTCACGGCTGATCCCTGAAATCTCCCCTTCCAGGGAGGGAATCTCCCGGCTGTAGCTGCGGTAAGTGTCGAGGCGCTGATGCAGGGCTGAGATCACCTGCGCCTGCCCCAAAAGTTCTTCCGGGACCACGATGGTCTTCAGTTCTTCTTCCAGATTTTTTTCTTCACCCAGGCTCCGCTCCCGATCCCGGAGGGCTTCTTCGCGCCGCTGGATCACCTGCAGATACTTTTCCTTGAACCCATCAGGCAGAAGAGGCAGATCGCCTAAGAGAGTAATCTGCTCAAGAATCCTTTCCCGGCGGGCCACCAGGGGCAGAGTGTCCCTCAACCGCTCCAGGGCGATTTTACGCTTGCCGATCTCCCTTTCCCTCTCTTTGAGCCGCTCAACTTCTTTCTTTTGCTGAAGATATCTCTCTTCCAGTTCACTCCAATAGAGGGGCGATAGAGAGAGATCCTGAACTTTTTTCTTGAGCGTCTTGTAGCTCCTTATATTTTCATTAAGAGGGGGCCTGCTCCCCGAGGGCTTGAAGAGATCGCCTGCTTCCTGATCCAGCTCCAGTAAAAGTGTGCGCATACCGCTGATCCCTGAAGCAGCCTCAAAAAGGGCCTCTCCCAGGGCGCCTTTTCCCCTGAAGAGCTCCTCGCCCCCCCGGCGCAGGCTGTGGTGATCCATCCCGAACATGAGGGCATAGGCTTCACGATCGATAGCGCTGAGGTGCTGCTGCAAGATATTTTCGTCTACCGCTTCCCCCTCATCATTTAGAAGGGTGTTCTTTCTTCCCTTGCGGCGAGTTAACTTAAGTTCGCGGCCGTCGGCTGTTTCCAGGAGGGCTTTGATGCGCATCTCACTATCGGGATAAAGATAGGCGTCAGGGCTTCTCAAAGGAATCCCGTAAAGAAAGTCCCGGATGGCCCGAAGGATGGTGGACTTACCGGCTTCATTTAATCCATAGATGAGGTTAAACTGATTGCTCTCGGCAAAATTTAGTTCGTAATCCTTAAATGGTCCGAAAGAGATGAGGTTAAGCTGCTTGATCCTCAAGAGAGATCACCATCCTTCTTGAAGCGGGAGATGATTAGCTCCTCCGCTTCGGGCAGAAGCCCCTTTAGATAATCCAGATTACCGGGATCTAGCTCACCCCGGTTGAGAAGATCAGGAGGCAGGGCATTTTTTAAGGGCTGCAGTTCCGCTGCGAGTTCTTGCAAAAATTGCTCGTCTCCGCTGAGTTCAGCGGCATATTGCAATAGTGAAGCAGCGGGGCTGCCTGCTGTAATCACTGCGTCCCGGGTTTGCGCAGTTGTCTTCAGCTGGACCTTCTCGATCCAGGCGCTCTCTGCTCCCCTTTCGGCAGCCAGAACGCGGAGATCGTTGTAGAGACGGCGCTTGTTGCCGGCCAGTTCGCGGTGGACGGGGCAGGCGCCCGAGAAGATAAGGCGGAGAGCCAGCAGGCGCCCCTCGCTTTCGGCCAGCGCCTCTTCAATGCCGGCGGCAGCCCGCTCTAAAACCTGATCATAGAGGGCCACCCCGGCAATATCTACTGCACAAGGGCGCCAGCGCAAAACATCCAGAATGCGCTCCTCTACCTTCTCAACCCGGCCATGGCGGACCTGGACACGGAGGCACCCCTTGGCCCCGCTTTCTCTGATATGGCGCCCCTGGGTATTTCCCGGGAAAACGATCCAGGGCTCTTCGCTGAGAATCTCTTTTTTGTGCACATGCCCCAAAGCCCAGTAGTCATAGCCCTTGCTTTTGAGATACCCGGTGTCGCAGGGGGCGTAATTGTCGTGCCCTTCTCGCCCATTGGCGCAAGTATGGAGCAAACCGATGTTGAAATACCCCTGCAGAGGGCTGGGATATTGTTTGGATAGATCGTCAAGCACTGCCCGCTTGTCAAAGCCCCGACCGTGAATCGCCACCCCCAGTTCTTCGGCGATTTCCGTTTCCGGTTCTTGCGTCGAAAAATCATAGACATTGTCAGGCATCCGCAGCCGGTCGGTAATCCGGCTGGCGGCTGCGTCATGATTCCCGCGGACCAGGTAAATCTTGATGCCGGCTTCTCTAAGTTTGGCGGCCTGAGAAGCGAAAAATAGCCCGGTATTTGAATCGCGCCAATCGCCGTCGTAAAGATCGCCGGCAATAACGAGAAAGTCTGCTTTTTCATCAAGGGCCAACTGCACCAGCTTTTGAAAGGCCCGGCGGGTGGCGCCCCGGACATGCTCAACCGGAGCCCCTTCGTAACGCTCCAGCCCCAGCAGGGGGCTGTCCAGGTGAATGTCGGCAGCATGCAAAAAGGTAAAATCCATCGTTCAAAAACCCCTTATATGTAATTTCCCGGGTAGCGGCATTTAACGTTTATTACGCCGTAGTAAGTGTAATGCTTAATGATGGTTTTCTACTTCGGGCAATATTTTCCTGCCTTTTCGTAGATAGTGCTCAGACCCTGAAGGTCAATTCCGCTATAAAGGCCGCAGGTGGTACCCAGGATAAATCCTTTTTGGGAGGCGAGAGCACTGATTCTGGAAAGAAGTTTCTCTAAATAGCCGGGATCGCTCACCTGCTGAAGATCGGACACTTCCAGGGTCCCCCAGAGGCATAACCCGGGGTGCAGGGATTTTAATTTAAGGGGATCCATCCCCGCCCCGCCCTCCAGGCATTGCAACCCCTGCAAGCCGCAGTTTATGAGATCGGGAATAACTTCAGCGTATTGGCCGTCGGAGTGGAAAAAGGCGGGAAGATGGCGCCGGATCAGCTCTACCTGCCGGGTCAGTGAGGGAAAGAGGTATTCTCTTAGCGTGGCGGGGCTCACCATTAGGCCGCGCTGATGGGCAATATCATCGGCAATAATGATGCCGTCGGCACCGGCGTCGATGAATCCGGCTATGAGTTCACG
>CAZQVX010000211.1:0-2901 GCA_964596845.1 uncultured Syntrophomonadaceae bacterium
ATTTTCGATAGCAGCTGAATACCAGGTCGCCGAGAAACCCTTTTTTGATAGGTTTATTCAGTGCAACCTTATTTAGGACCTCTTTGGGGTTCAGGCCGCGTAAAGGAATAAAATTCTTCTCCGGCAGAGAATCATCAAAATCAGCATTGTTGATATAAGCAAAGTCAACGGGAAAAATATCGTTAAAGATGATTTTTCCTACAGTGGTCAGCAGGTATTTCTTGCGGCGGCTAAAATCGCGGCCCTTAAAACCGGAAACTTTGACCAGGATGCGGGCATGCAGATCAAGGTAGCCCAGGCTGTAGGCGCTTAAGGCCTCCTCGGGATCGATATAGACCCGTCCCTCACCCTTGGCCCCTTCTTTCTCCAGCGTAAGGTAATAGCAACCGAGGACCATGTCTTGGGTCGGGGTGACCACCGGACGGCCGTCCTTTGGATTAAGAATGTTCTGTGCCGCAAGCATGAGCAACCGCGCTTCTGTCTGGGCTTCAGCGGAAAGAGGCACATGAACCGCCATCTGATCCCCATCAAAATCCGCGTTATAAGCCACACAGACCAGCGGGTGAATCTGGATGGCCCGTCCCTCAACCAGCACCGGTTCAAAAGCCTGGATGCCCAGGCGGTGCAATGTGGGGGCACGGTTTAAAAGCACGGGGTGATCTTTGATTACCTCTTCAAGAACATCCCATACCTCCGGGCGAACCTTCTCGACCATACGCTTTGCACTTTTGATATTATGAGCCAATCCATCATTGACCAACCGCTTCATTACAAAGGGCTTAAACAGCTCCAGGGCCATTTCCTTGGGCAAGCCGCACTGGTAAAGCTTCAAATCGGGGCCCACCACAATCACCGATCGCCCGGAATAATCAACCCGTTTGCCCAGTAAATTCTGCCGAAAGCGGCCCTGCTTCCCCTTAAGCATGTCGCTTAGCGATTTTAAGGGTCGATTCCCGGGCCCGGTCACCGGTCGACCCCGCCTGCCATTGTCGATAAGCGCATCGACAGCTTCTTGAAGCATTCTCTTCTCATTGCGCACAATAATATCAGGTGCGCCCAGATCGAGAAGCCGCTTTAGCCTGTTGTTACGGTTGATCACCCGGCGGTAAAGATCGTTCAGATCAGAAGTGGCAAAACGCCCCCCATCAAGCTGAACCATGGGCCGCAGATCGGGCGGAATTACCGGGATTACATCGAGGATCATCCAGGAAGGATGATTTCCTGACTGGCGGAAAGCCTCTACAACTTCCAATCGCCGGGTAGCCCTGATTTTTTTCTGACCGGTGGAGCTTTTTAGCTCATCACGCAGCTCCACTGCGAGATCGTCAGGATTGATCTCTTCTAATAATTTCTTCACCGCTTCAGCACCCATCTCCGCCTTAAATCCTTTCCCGGCTTTGAAGAGCGCATCATATTTTTCGCGATATTCACGGTACTCCGGTTCGGTTAACAGTTGCTTTTTGCTCAGGATGGTTTCCCCGGGATCGATCACCACATAAGAAGCAAAATAGAGGATCTTCTCCAGGTTGCGCGGGGACATATCTAAAAAAAGTCCCATCCGGCTGGGAATCCCTTTAAAATACCAGATGTGCGAAACGGGGGCTGCCAGTTCAATGTGCCCCATGCGCTCCCGGCGCACCTTAGCCCGGGTGACCTCAACCCCACAGCGGTCACAGACAATACCGCGATACCGAACCCTTTTATACTTGCCGCAGTTGCACTCCCAGTCTTTCTGGGGGCCAAATATTTTTTCACAGAAAAGTCCCTCACGCTCGGGTTTAAGTGTGCGGTAATTAATCGTTTCCGGCTTTTTCACCTCACCCCTGGACCAGGCCCGGATCTGCTCCGATGAAGCCAAACCGATCTTTAGGGCATCAAAGCTGTTCACGTCCAAAAAGAAATCGCTCCTTTCGCCGGATCAAGCTTTAAAATCTTTTTGCATAATTTTCGGGAGACGCTGTCCTAATCATTTTCATCATCTACTTCGTCCGTGCTCTCCATCTCTTCGAGCTGATTTAAGGAGATCTCCTCGATCTCTCCTGCCTCCACAGCAGCATAGGATAGAGCAGCGGGCTCCTTAAAAACCTTTTCTTCCACTATTTCATCATCATCATTTTCGCCCGTTTCATCCTCGTCGGGCTCTTCATCTTCCGGCAATACCTCTTCTTCATCATCTTCGCCGGAACGAGCTTTACCGCCATCCGTTTCAAAATCTTCATCAGGGCCTGTTTCAAGCCCTTCGATATTCACATCCAGGCGCCGATAGTCGGCATCATCATCGCCCTCGCGAATCTCAACTTCACCCTCTTCTTCACTGAGCACCTTAACGTCGAGACAGAGGCTTTGCAGTTCTTTTACCAACACCTTAAAGGACTCTGGGACACCGGGCTCAGGGATATTCTCCCCTTTAACGATGGCTTCGTAGGTCTTAACCCGTCCAACCACATCATCGGATTTTACAGTCAATATTTCCTGAAGGGTGTAAGCCGCTCCATAGGCTTCAAGGGCCCACACCTCCATCTCCCCGAAACGCTGACCGCCGAATTGTGCTTTACCGCCCAGGGGCTGCTGCGTTACCAGCGAGTAGGGGCCCGTTGAACGAGCATGGATCTTGTCATCCACAAGATGGGCCAGCTTTAGCATGTAAACAAAGCCCACGGTAACATCGTTGTCAAAGGGCTCTCCACTGCGTCCATCAAAAAGACGAACTTTGCCGTTTTTGGGCAACCCCGCCTCCTCAAATGCAACAAAGACATCATCTTCTACCGCTCCATCAAAAACCGGCGAAGCGATATAGATCCCCAGGGTTTTAGCAGCCCAGCCCAGGTGGGTCTCCAGAACCTGCCCAATATTCATCCGGGAGGGAACCCCCAGCGGGTTTAAAACAATCTCTACGGGTGT
>CAZQVX010000212.1:0-2881 GCA_964596845.1 uncultured Syntrophomonadaceae bacterium
GCGGGCGCAGCTGCCCCGGCGGGAGCCGGAGATATTGAGCTACTGGGAAAAAATAGATATATATGACCGGGTGCTGCGGCAACGGCGGGGGGCGCCGCAGTATATCCTGCATGACGGTCCGCCTTATGCGAACAACGATATCCATATGGGCACCGCCTTAAATAAGGTGCTCAAGGATTTTGTGGTCAAATACAAGACTATGCGCGGTTTTGACAGCCCCTACGTGCCCGGATGGGATACGCACGGGCTGCCCATCGAGCACCAGATCATCAAGACCAGGGGGATCAACCGGAAAGAGGTCTCACCGCTTGAGTTTCGCAGATTGTGCCGCCAGTACGCCCTGGAGTATATGTCCATCCAGCGGGAGCAGTTCCGCCGCCTGGGGGTGCGGGGCTGTTGGGAGGATCCCTACCTGACCCTGGCGCCTGATTACGAGGCTCGCCAGATCACTGTTTTTGGGGAGATGGCCTCGAAAGGATATATCTACAAGGGGCTGCGCCCCGTTTACTGGTGCCCCCGCTGTGAAACCGCCCTGGCTGAGGCCGAGGTGGAATACGGCGATCACCGGGCGGACTCCATTTATGTTAAGTTTCCGGTGATGGACGACCGCGGCCTGCTGGGGGGCGCCGGAGGCTCTTTCTGCCTCATCTGGACGACGACAGCCTGGACCATCCCGGCCAACCTGGCTATCTGCCTGCACCCTGATCTCGATTACGTGCTGGTAGAAGCAGGTGATGAAAGATACCTGCTGGCCGAAGGGCTGCTCGAAAACGTAATGAGTGAGCTGGGCGAGGGAGCCTGGAAAGTGCTGCGCCGCTTCAAGGGGCGGGAACTGGAGGGAATTGTTTGCCGGCATCCGCTTTTTGAACGGAAATCGCCCCTGATCCTGGGCGATCACGTCACCCTGGAGCAGGGCACCGGCTGCGTGCATACCGCCCCGGGGCACGGCCTGGAGGACTTTGACGTGGGCCGTCTCTACAAGCTTCCGGTGCTCAGCCCCATCGACGACAGCGGCTGTTTTACCGGTGAGGCGGGCGAGTTTGCCGGAATGACCTACAGCGAGGGCGGTGAGGCGGTGATCCGGGCTTTGGAGCGCGAAGGCGCCTTGCTGAAGGCTTCACCACTTGAGCACCAGTACCCCCACTGCTGGCGCTGCAAGGATCCCGTTCTATTTCGAGCTACAGAGCAGTGGTTCGCCTCTATCGACGGATTTCGCAAAGAGGCCCTCGAAGCTGTTCGCCGGGTCAAGTGGACCCCGGCCTGGGGCGAGGAGCGGATTTACAATATGATTTCAGAGAGGCAGGACTGGTGCATCTCACGGCAGCGGATCTGGGGTGTGCCCATTCCTATCTTCTACTGTGAGGGCTGCGGTGAAGCGATCATCGATCCGGCGGTCATCGCGGCGGTGGCCGATCTTTTCGCAAGAGAGGGCTCCGATGCCTGGTATGCCCGGGAGGCGGCGGAAATTCTGCCGCCCGGTTACCGGTGCGCCCGCTGCGGCGGCGGCGCTTTCCGCAAAGAGCATGATACCATGGATGTCTGGTTTGATTCGGGCACGAGCCATTTTGCCGTCCTCGAGGGACGCCCGGGACTGCGCTGGCCGGCGGACCTCTATCTTGAGGGGAGCGACCAGTACCGCGGCTGGTTTCACTCGTCGCTGCTCACGGCGGTGGCGGTGCGCGGGGAACCGCCCTACCGCGCTGTGCTCAGCCACGGCTGGGTGGTCGACGGTGAGGGCCGAAAAATGTCCAAATCGCTGGGCAATGTCATCGCTCCGGCCGAGATCATCGAAGAGTACGGCGCCGATATCCTGCGTCTCTGGGTGGCCTCGTCCGATTATACCAGCGATATTCACCTCTCGCCGGAGATCTTGAAACAGCTTTCCGAGGTTTACCGGAAAATCCGCAACACCTGCCGTTTTCTACTGGGGAACTGTTTCGATTTTGATCCCGCTGCGCAGGCAGTCGATTACCGCACGCTCTCGGAATTTGACCGCTGGGTGCTGCAGCGGTTGGGGAGGCTGATCAAAAGGGTCACGCAGGCCTACGAAGAAAATGCCTACCACATCGTTTACCAGGCGCTGCACAATTTTTGCACCGTGGACCTGAGCAATTTTTATCTCGATGTGCAGAAAGACCGCCTCTACTGCTCGGCTGCGGATGACCCGGCGCGGCGCGCCGTCCAGACAGTGATGATGACAGTTCTGGAGAGCCTGATCCGGCTCATGGCTCCGGTGCTCACCTTTACCGCAGAAGAGCTGTGGGATCACCTGCCCGGCGAACGTTTAGCCAGCATCCAGCTGGCCGACTGGCCGGAAGCAGATCCGGCGTGGGACGATCCGGAGCTGGAGAAGCGATGGGATGATCTGCTGGCGGTGCGCGACGAGGTCACCCGAATTCTAGAGGAGGCGCGTCGGGAGAAGCAAATCCGCGGTTCCCTTGAGGCAGCCCTCACTGTTTGGGCCGGCGGCGATCTTTACCGGCTTCTCGAACAATACCGGGATCAATTGGCCGAAATTTTTATCGTCTCCTCTGTTGAGCTCCGCGAAGATATGAAACAGGCCCCTGCCGGGGCGCAAGAAGGCCGGGAGCTGCCGCTTAAATTGTTGGTGGCAAAGGCGCAGGCTGCCAAATGCCCCCGCTGCTGGATCTACGCCGCGCCGGAAGAAGGCGACCTCTGCCCCCGCTGCCACAGCCTGATCAGGAGTTAGAGGTTAGAGGTTAGACGTCGGAGGGGAACGCCACAAAAGCGAGATCCTTCGGGCTTCGCCCTCAGGATGACACCAATGGGAGGCTTCGCCCCCAGGATGACAGGATAGGGGCGTCCCGGACGCGGCGAAGGATCCCCAGGGAGGCTACTGGTGTTTCGGCATGAAGGGTAA
>CAZQVX010000213.1:0-2856 GCA_964596845.1 uncultured Syntrophomonadaceae bacterium
ATATAGTCAAAATAGAGGCCGTCCCGGCCTACCCTATCCGTAAAATGGTAGCAACTGTAAGCATCCTTCAGCTTCTGCGCCAGATCCAGGTCATGCGTGGCCACGATCACCAGCGCATTCTTTGAGGCCAGATAGCTCAAGATCGCTTCGGCTGCGGCAATCCTTTCAATATAGTTTGTCCCTGACAAGACCTCGTCGATCAAACAAAGTGTAGGAACTGCCGGATCCGCGGCGGCGTAAACGAGAGCCAGGAGTCTTTCCGCCTCCATGTAGTAAAGACTCTTCCCCTCTTCCAGGCTGTCGGCTTTACCCAGGGAGGCCCCGATCTTGAAGAAGCTGCTCACATATGAATCAGCCAGGCAGGTATGGATGCTCTGCGCCAGGAGGGCGTTCACCCCGATGGTCCTTAGAAATGTGGTCTTCCCGGACATATTTGAACCTGTAATGAGTACTCCCTGCCCTTTCATTTCAATGGAGTTCGGGACAGCATTATCCAGAAGCGGATGGCGGATCTCTTTTACAGAGAGGTATGCTCCGCCGGATACAAACTCAGGTTCGACATAGCCCTCCAGCCCTGTGCGGAACGAAGCGATGGATTGAAAGGCATCGAGTTCACCGCTACGCAGATAGATCGTCTGCAGGTGCGGGCGCTGTTTTTCAATTTCGTTAAGTGCGGCGTAAAAACCCCTCACTTCGAGAAGAAAGAAGACCTTCAGGTATTCCATTAGAATATCAACTTCAGAGACAGACGCCTTTGACGAAAGGAATCTGGTATGCCTGAAGATCTTGCGGGAGGCTACGGCTGCAGCTCTGAGCTGCTCTCCGTATCTCTCCCCTCCCGGCAGATCCAGGGAAACGATTTTTGGCGCCGTCCGGAGCAGCGCGCCGAGGTAGGAGATCGCCGGCAGATGGTAAACAAAGCTCCCTTTGACTTTATGGTGAACCCAGTAATTGATTCCTAAAAGGATTACAATGATGAAAAAAGATCTGACGCCCCAAAGAAAAGGTGTAGCCAGCGACAGCAGGGAAAGCAGCGCCAGCAGGTCGAAAAGCGGGCACAACGGACTGCGGGGGGGCAGTTCGTCCCATAACAGAGGGGTAATATTGTTTAAATCCTGCTTTCCCAGCCGGTGCAGCAGCAGCCTCAGTTTTTCTCTTAGGGCTGTATTATCCTGAAACAAGCGGATCAGGCGGGCCCTCTCCAGAAGTTTTTCACTGTCGAATAGGGGAGTTCGCAAAATTTGATAGAGCACCGCTTCGCCCGGATTAGTCAGGGTCCTCTCCAGCTGGTGATAGAGGCGCCCCAGATCGAGATCAGTCCAGGTCTGCCCGTCGATTGTGCCGGCCTCCCCGGCTGCGGTAAACTCATATAGAGAGCCGATCTCCAAAAAATCGCGCCCCCGCCGCTCCTCTTTCCCCCAGCTTTCCCTGAGCTCATGGCGAATTTTCAGCGTTTTATGTCGCAGATGCGCCGCTGCCGCCCCGGCAACCATCAGCACAAAAGGCGCCGACCAGTAATAAAAGTAAGGACCGCCGTTTTTCCACAATGCAAATCCCACGGCCAGGGAAAGCACTGCCAGGACCGAAAGCAAATTAGAAATATAGCGATAAACAGTAAAAGGTTTGATCTACATGCACCTCCTTAAGTTACAACGATGCCTGGCACCGTTGTAACTAACCCGGGGGTTCAAGACTGATGCTGCGGGTGGGCAGGGCCAGGGCGACGCCTTCGTCTTCAAGGATCTCGATGATTTTGAAGTTTACATCCTCCTTGACCCCTAAGAACTTGTCCCAGTTGGTGGTGGAGGTAAAGAAGTAGAGAAAGATATCAAGGCTGCTCTCACTAAACTGGTCAAATGTGACAAATATTGTCTTCGGGTGGATATCAGGATGGGTTTCGAGCATGGCCCTCATCCGCTCAACGCATTTTTTAAGTTTTTCACGCGGCGTGCCTATGTTTACCTTGAGGTTAAAGGTAATCCGCCGTTTACCCATGCGGCTCCAATTGGTGATGGCTGCATTAGCCAGGACAGCATTGGGCACCGTCACCATCGCCTGGGCGAAGGTCCGGATCCTGGTGCTGCGGAAAGAAACCTGCTCTACGGTCCCCTCCACCTCCGCTGTTTCAATCCAGTCGCCCACCGAGAAAGGGTTGTCGGCGATAATGACAATGCCGCCGAAAATATTGGCCAGGGCATCCTTGGCTGCCAGCGCCACAGCCAGTCCGCCCAGGCCCAGGCCGGCGATAAAGCCGTTGACATCGTAACCCAACTGGTGCAGGATCATGACCACCGCCAGCGCCACGATCACCGCCTTGATCGCCTTGATCAAAAATTCGGCGAGCAGCGGATCGAGCCGGTAACGTCTGGTGACTGCCTTAAAAGGCCGGCTTTCGCAAAGGTTGTAGAGAGCCCAGGCTGCAAATACCACGATAAGAATGCGGAAAATGACGGTAAGATAATAGCGCAACGGCGGAGTTGGCGGCAATATGGACAGCGCAATATAGATCCCCAGGATCAGGATAAAGTTTTTCAGCGGGTTTTCCAGCGCCGGAAAGAAGCTGAGATCAATTGAGGTTTTGGACTTGGCGGCGATCTTTGAGACCAGGCCGAAGAGAAAGCGAGTCAGGACGCCCCGCAGGAGCAGAAAAAGCAGAAAAATGAGCAGCGCCGCCGCCGGACGGAACAGGCCGGATACAGTCGTCAATGCGGGAAACCATGCTTCTATAAGATCCAAGACTCAAAAAACCTCCCGGGAGGGCACCTTTCCCTTAATATAATAACACCGGGACAGGAATTTGTCGCCGGCCGGCCCCGGTGATATTGTGATCACCTTTGGGGATATTTATAAAATTTA
>CAZQVX010000214.1:0-1147 GCA_964596845.1 uncultured Syntrophomonadaceae bacterium
GGGTTTTTATGCCGCCGGGAATATGGTTACCCACAAGCAAATGATTGGGTTGTCGGGGGCCTACATGATCATATCACTTATCGGATTGGCTGCTTGCGTTCCCCTTTGGCGCCTGACAGGCCTTCTGCCGTAATAACCCCCGGGAACTGATTAAATAATTCTGTCATGCTTTGCTGCGGGGGCGTGTCCTTTGGACCGCTTTATGAGTATAATAATTCGGCCCTATTCTAAGAGCGATTTAATATAACGTTTTAGATAGCGATGGCTTTTGCTGTGCGATTTTCAAAACAATATATTCGATCGTAGCCCAGGGATTTGAGAAGCGCCATGCTTTCTTTGAGCCCGGCATAATAATATTCATTGAAGTGAGCGTCTGAGCCCAGAGTGATCACCTTTCCACCCAGCTCTATATATCTTTTTAGAACCTCTGACTTCGGATAGGTGTTTTGGGCTCCTTCTCTTAAACCGGAGCTGTTCACTTCAATCCCTTTGCCCTGAACAATGATAGTCTGCAAAATTTGGTCAATTATTTCTCGGAACTCCCGGTATGCATAGCCTCTATTTTTAAAGGGGCCATACCTGACGATGTAATCGAGATGCCCCACCACATCGTAATTGTTAAAGTTCTCTACCATCTCCAGCAAGATCTTGAAATAGCTCATGTATGCTTCTTTTTGGCTTTTTCCCTGAAAGAAGCTGCCCTCGTTAAAATCTCCTCCCTCACCGTAATGTATGGAGGTGATGACGAATTCAAAGGGATAGCTGTTGAGAAGGCTCTCTATTTCACTTTTACAGTTTTTTTCATAGCCCACTTCAATTCCAACCTTGATGGGGATTTGGTATCTCTGCTGCAGTGATTCCATGAGTCGAAAATAGAGGTCATAGTTGATGGGCTTCATGAAATCGTGATCCGTTGTGCCGAAATCGCAGTGATCTGTAAAGATGATGTGGTCAAGACCCATCTCTTTTGCTCTGACGAGATAAACTTCAATGGATGCCTCGCTGTCAGGGGAAAAGCTGGTGTGTACATGATGATCGGGATAATTCAACATTATTTTCTCTTACTCCATTCTGCTTTTAAGCTCCTCGAACAGATCCCCCAGGGTGATCTGTTCATTGACAAAGAGAACCAAGAGATGGTAGATCA
>CAZQVX010000214.1:1247-2851 GCA_964596845.1 uncultured Syntrophomonadaceae bacterium
GCGCCTCTCTGGTTTACCTTGAGCAGTACTGTGTCGCCGTCGCAATCGTAGTAAAAACCCTTGACCTCCTGGAGATGGCCCGATGTCTCTCCCTTTTTCCAGAGGCGCCCCCTGGAGCGAGAATAGTAGTGGGCATACCTTGTCTCCAGGGTAAGTCTCACCGCCTCTTCATTCATGTAGGCCATCATCAGCACTTCTTTTGTGGCAATATCCTGGGCAATTGCCGGGACCAGCCCTCTGTCATCATATTTGATTTTCATCATCATTTGACTTCAATTCCTTTTGACCTTAAATATTCTTTTAGTTCTCGAATTTCCACGATTTTTCTATGGAAGACGCCTGCTGCCAGCAGCCCCTGCACCCCTGTTTCAGCTGCGGCACGATAAAAATCCTCAAGCCTTCCCGCTCCCCCCGATGCCACTACAGGGACATCAACGTTGGAGACAATCTCTTTGAGCAACTCCAGGTCGTAACCCTCTCTGGTGCCGTCTCCATCGATGCTGTTTACAACCAGCTCTCCCGCGCCGAGTTTTGCTCCGCGGGCACACCACTCTGCGGCATCGATGCCGCTATCTACACGGCCTCCCGTTGAATATACGTTCCATTTCCCATGGCCCCTCTTTTTGACATCAACAGATAAAACTACTATTTCGGGGCCAAACTTCGAAGCGGCTTTTTCGATGATCTGCGGGTTTTTCAGCGCCCCGGAATTGATGGAAACTTTTGCGGCGCCTCTTTGTAGAATAGCTGCAAAGTCCTCCAGGCTGTTCACCCCGCCGCCCACGGTTAAAGGTATCTTCAGAAAGCCCCCCAGCTTCTCGATGAAGCCCAGGGAGATCATGCGATCTTCGGTTGAGGCGGTGATATCGTAAATTACCAGCTCATCAGCGCCGGCGCTGTTGTAATATTCCGCCAGTACCCGGGGATCATCCACATCAATAATATTCTCGAACTTCATTCCTTTAACCACCCGGCCCTGCCGCAGGTCCAGGCAGGGTATGATGCGCACTATTGCCACTTCAGCACCTCCTCGAGTTCAAGGTCACCATTGTAGAGCGCTTTGCCGATGATGGCGCCGTAAAGCCCCATCTCCTTGAGGCGTTTCACGTCCTCCAGGGTGGTGATCCCGCCGGAGGCAATTATTTCAACAGACGACCGCCCGGCCAGATCAGCGTAGATCTCAAAATTGGGGCCGCTGAGCATGCCGTCCTTTTCAATATCTGTATAGACGATTCGCCTCAGGCCGCACTGCTCCAGCTCCAATACGAAATCGGCGGCCCTGATCTCTGAAATCTTCTCCCATCCATCTGTGGCGATATATCCCTTTAGTGCATCTATGGAGACCACAATTTTATCTCCGTGGGTGCCGATTGTTTCCCTGACCCATTGTCTCTCCTTTATGGCCGCGGTGCCGATGATCACCTGGCTTACTCCGAGATCCAGGTATCTTTCAACAATCTCGCTGTCTCTTATGCCGCCGCCCAACTGAACCGGTATAGCTATATGTTCCAGAATCCCCTTTACCACGGGCTCATTGACCCTGATACCGTCCCTGGCGCCGTCCAGATCCACCAGGTGCAGGCTCTCTGCCCCCTTTGATTCCC
>CAZQVX010000215.1:0-2849 GCA_964596845.1 uncultured Syntrophomonadaceae bacterium
CGGATAGCCTTGAGGAGCCCCGTGCTGACGCTTCTCTTGGGGATGAAGCCGAAGGCGCCCGCCTGCACGCTGGCGCTGATGTTGGCTTCATCGTCGTACTGGCTCAGCACCAGAACTTTGACTCCCTTGCAGGTCTTAATAATTCGCTTCGCCGCCTCAATACCGCTTAATTCAGGCATGACAATGTCCATGAGCACCACATGCGGCAGCAGCTGATCTGTTTTTTCAATGGCCTCCAGACCGTTTACAGCCTCGCCGACGATGAGCATATCTTTCTGCAGGCTTAAAAGCGCACAGATCCCCTCGCGGATCACGGCGTGATCGTCCACTACCAGCACCCGAATTTTCCCAGCCGTTTTCTTCAGCAGCTCCTCGATGACGGGGATGAGCGCCGCAGGATCCAGGGGCCGGCAGAAATATTCTTCGGCATCGATCCGCAGTCCCTCATCTCTTCTCCAGCCGCTGCGGTGCTGCTCATCGGGAGGAGCATCAACGACAACCAGAGGCAGACAGGCCGCCGCCGGCCTGCTTTTGATCCACTGGTGCAGTTTGAAGGCGTCCCCACGGGGTTCAACGGCGCCCAGGACGATGAGATGAGGGTTTCTCGTCTCCACAATCGCCTGGGCCTTCTGCCTGTCACAGGCGATAAAGACATTGCAGTGCCTTTTAATAAGCTCATCTCTGAGGTTAACCGCAAACTGATCATCCTGCTCCACAATGAGAATATTTCTTTTCATCTGCCAACCCCTCCCTGGTTTCTTGCTTTTTTCTTTTTCTAACGCTTTTTTTATCTTGTTTCTATCTTCCTGCTTCTTGCCTCTTGTATCCCTTGCCTCTTCTCTTTCTTGCCTTTTACTTTTTTTATCTTTTCTCACGCTTTTTATCTTGCTTCCTGTTTTTCTCGCTTTTAGTTTTTCTTGCCTCTATCTTCCTGCCTCTTGCCTCTTGCCTCACATCGGTATAATTTTTTTACGCAGGGCGTATCTCACCAGCTCGGCGCGGTTGTGCAGATCGAGCTTGCCCATGAGCCGGGTCCGGTGACTGTCCACGGTCTTGGGGCTGATGAAGAGCATAGAGGCGATCTCCCTGGCGGTATGGCCCTCCGCCAGCAGGCGGAGCACCTCTTTTTCTCGCCCCGTCAACTGCTCATAGGGGTCGCTGTTTTTCGGAGCACCGTCATCCGAGCGGTAGCTCTGGAGCAGGTGTCTTGTCGCCGTCGGGGAGAGGTAGGAATCACCCCGGTAGACAGCCCGGATGGCTGAGACCAGCTCGGTGGAGGCGGCAGACTTGGTCAAAAAGCCGTGGGCGCCGGCCTCGAGAATAGAGAGAACATGTTCTTTGTGATCGTACTGCGTTAGTATAAGCACCTTCACCCCGGGGAACTCCCGGCAGATATTCCGCGTTGCCTCCAGCCCTCCCATTCCGGGCATATCCAGATCCATAAGCACCAGATCGACAGGATGCTCCCTGGCCATCTCCACAGCTTCGCTGCCGTTTCCGGCCTCACCCACGATCTCGATACCGGGTGATATCTCCAGCAGCGCCGAGACCCCTTCCCGGACGATGGTATGGTCGTCGACGAGCAGTACCTTAATATTGGCCATGTTTAAAAATCCCCCCTTGCAGCTGCAGGACATACAAAATCGCAGGGGCTGTTGTTCTCCCCAATCGGCTCAGGGGCTTCAGACTAAGGGAATTACTCCGATCACGGTGGTCCCTCTGCCAGGTTCCGAGTGCACAGAGCAGTTTCCACCCGTCAGCTTCATCCTCTCCTTGGCGATGATAAGGCCCATGCCGTGCCTTCTCTTCTGATGATTGGTCTGGCCGATCCTGGAGACATCAAAGCCGACGCCGTCGTCCCGGATACAGAGTTCCAGGTGGTTGTATTTTTTCTGCAGAGAGACGATCACATTTTGAGCCTGGGAATGCTGGACAATATTACCCACGACGCCCTGCACCCAGCGGAAAAGGTTGACTTCGTCCTCCACCGTGAGGGGCGCAGGGGCCTCCATGATATCGAAAGTGATGTTTATATTCAGCGGCAGAAGGCAGGATTCAGCATAATGGCGAATCGCCGGGATAAAACCGAGAGAGTCGAGCAGGGTCGGCCGGAGATCGGAGATGATGCGGTTGACCTCATTGTTGATCTGGACGGCGGTAGTGTGGACTTTGTTTAACATGGCCATGAATTTAGGATCCTTGAGCCCCGTCATCCTGGCCATTTCGCTCAGTGTCTTCAAATTCAGGGTCAAGGCGGCCAGCATCTGGCTGGTTTCATCGTGAAGCTCCTGAGAAATTCTTTTTTTCTCCTTCTCCTGGGCGGTGATCACCTGGCGGGCCACATCGCGGTACCTCTCCCTTTTTTCCTGCAGCGTTTCGCTTAAGCGGAAGTGTCCCAGAGCCAGACCCAGTTGATCCCCAATGGAATGCAGCAGGTGCATATCCCTTTCGGTAAAATGTTTTACCTGGGAGCTGGCGCAGTTCAGCACGCCCAGGACCCTTTCCCGGAAGCGCAGGGGTACACTGATAAAAGCGCGCAGGCCTTCGATTTTGACCAGGCTGCTGTGCCGGACGCCGGGCTCCGCCGAAATATCATCGAGCAGGATGGCTTTGCCGGTGGCGGCCACCTTTCCGTTGATCCCTTCGCCAATTCTGACCGATATTTTTCGGGCGAACTCGTCGGATAAACCTTGATACACATAGTAGGTCAGACGCTCGTTTTGCTCATCGAGCAGCATCACCCCGCCGCAGGTTCCCCCGATGAAGTCGAGCGTCTTCTGCACCCCTACCTGCAGAATGGTGTCCAGTTCGCCCAGGCCGCTTACGGTGGAGGTGATCTGGCTCAGGAT
>CAZQVX010000216.1:0-2840 GCA_964596845.1 uncultured Syntrophomonadaceae bacterium
CTCGACGGACTGCTCCTCAGCGGGGGCGGTGATGTCGCCCCCCTCTATTACGGGGAAGAGCCTGCCCCCGGCCTGGGGCAGGTTGATCCGCAGCGCGATGCACTGGAGATAGCGCTGGTGCGGGCGGCGCTGCTCCGGGGCCTGCCTCTTTTGGGGATTTGCCGTGGAATGCAGGTTCTCAATGTGGTCCTGGGGGGGACTCTGACCCAGGATCTGGGGAAAGCGGGGAGCCTGCAGCATTGGCAGCAGGCCCCCCGCAGCCGGCCTTCGCACACCGTGGAGATCATGCCCGGGACCTGCCTGGAGCGCTTTCTGGGAGAAGGCTTCCTGGCGGTGAACAGCTTTCACCACCAGGCGGTGGCTGCGCTAGCCCCCGGACTGAAAAATGCGGCAGCGGCCCCCGATGGGGTGATCGAAGCCCTGGAGAGCCTGGATGACCGTTTTTTGGTAGGGGTGCAGTGGCATCCTGAATCTTTGCGGCACCCCGCATCGGCTTTGCTCTTTCAGGCTTTCACCGGCGCCGCGGCGGCACCCCTTCAACTGTGATCCCGCAGCCACCACCGCTCGGAAAAAAGAGTTTTCACCGGCCTCCAGATCTTGCTTGAGGGCAAAGGGAGGAAATTGATCTGCTCCCGGTAAAGGCTGCCGGTAAAGGGAAGGGCCCCCCTTCCCGATTCCAAAATTCACCCGGCGAAGCCGCTGTAAGTGCGGCCCATTTTTTGACCCTTCATGAGGCCGGCGATATTGGCGGCGGCAACAATGGACTGCAGGTGGGCGACCGCCCCCAGTTTGGGGAGCAACTCTCCCGAGGGAGTCTGGATCTCTGTAACATCACCCACCGCGAAAATAGAATCGTCGCCTGTAAACGCCATGGTCTGCCGGTCCACATCAAGCCAGCCGCTTTTCCCCGCCAACCCGCTTTCCCGGATAAAATCCGGGGGCGCCGGCGCCGCATGATAAAGCAGCAGGTCAAAAGTGAAGCTGTCATGATCGAGAAAGATCTTGTTTCCGCCGGGATCAATCCTCTTGATCCGGGCTCCGGGATGCACGCGGATCTTGCGGTCGAGCAGCAGCCCGCTCGCCTTCTCGGAAATCCTTTGGCCGAAAAGGGCCAGGGGAGCCTGCTCGGGGGTATAAAGGGTAATGCTGATGTCCCGGCTGCGCTCTCGCCGGCGGAACCAGTCTTCGAGTAAGAGCGCATACTCGTACGGAGCGGCGGGGCATTTAATTCTGGTAGAGGTCACGACAATGGCGATTTCACCGCTTTCGAAATGCGGCAGCACCGTACGAATCTTATCTGCTCCATCAAGGGATTGGGACTCAATTCCCCCTTCGAACATCCCCGGGGGTTGAGAGCGGTTAAAACCGGCCCCGGCGGCGATGAGGAGCAGATCATAGCGGATATCTACATTTTCGGTGTGAACAACTTTTAGGGCAGGATCTATTTTCATGATCCGCCCGGCAATGAGTTCCAGGCCGTTCCGGCAGAGCAGGGCGCGATCTCTGATAAAATTCTCTTTCTTTCTCCAGCCCACTGCATATAGCGGCAGGGCAGGCGAATTTACCAGTGTCTCTTCTTTCTCCACCAGGATCACCCTGTGTTCTTTGCCCAGGCTTTTTCGCAGAGAGTGCGCCGCCGAAGCCCCTGCGGCGCCCCCGCCGATTACCACCACAGTACCCATATCAACGCCTCCTTGCCGCATTAGATCTATTTTCCCCCCGGGATGAAGGCGCTATGAGTAGGAAAGGGGAAAAGCAACATCTTTTACCCCTTTGGAGAGAGGATTTCGGATTGAATTGCCCGGTCGGGCATAGTATATTTATAGAAGAGGACGACGGTGGGCTGGTGCAGCGGGGCTGTGGCAGCCGGCCGGCTTTTCTCTCCGGTGAGGCTGGAAGCTATTTTATGGGGGGCAACTTCATGTTCAAGCAGCTTGACAGGGCCCTGGTAAAAGCGGCCGCCGGGGGCAGAGATGTCAGCCTGCCGCAGGAGAGGCTGCACCTCGGTTATATCGGGGGCTGGGCCAGCATTATCGGCAACGCTGTCCTGGCTCTGCTTAAATTTGCCGTCGGTATGGCCACGGGCAGCGTCTCCATGCTGGCCAATGCCGTGCACACCGCTTCCGACATCATCACCTCGGTGGTGGTCATCGTCGGTTTTAAAATATCGAACAAGGGGCCGGATCAAAAGCACCCCTACGGCCACGGTCGCGTGGAGTACCTTGTGGGGTTGGCTGTGGCGGTAGCACTGATCGGGGTGGGGGCCGGTTTTATCTGGGATGCCTACAGACGCCTGGCCGGCGGAACAACCATGCAGCCCAGTCTGGCGGCAATTTTCGTGGCCCTGGGCTCGATCCTTCTCAAGGAGCTGATGTACCGCTTTGCCGGCAGCCTCGGCAGGCTCATCAACTCGGAAGCGCTTATCGCCGACGCCTGGCATCACCGCAGCGATGCCTTCACCTCTGCGCTCGTCCTCATCGCTGTGGGCGGCGCCTATTTTCGCATCGGCTGGATTGATCCGGTGGGCGCCTTTATCGTGGCCGGGTTTATCATTTATACCGGCGGCGAAATTGCCTGCCGGGCGGGCGACAAGCTTATCGGCACTACCCCCTCTGCAGAACTGCTGGATAGCCTGAAAAAAGAGACGCTGGAGGTGGAAGGGGTCCTCGATGTTCACGATTTGGAAGTTCATGACTACGGCATGCACAAGTCGGTAACGCTGCACATCAGGGTAGAGGGCGCCACCAGTCTGCACCGGGCTCACGAGATTACGCACCGGGTCCAAGAGAAGCTTGAAGATAAATTCAACTGTAAGGCCACCGTCCATCCCGATCCCCTGG
>CAZQVX010000217.1:0-1149 GCA_964596845.1 uncultured Syntrophomonadaceae bacterium
TCCCAAGGTCAACGAAGAGGTGGCCCGGCTGCCTGGATTTGCTCTGCTGCATCCCTGCCAACCGCCCGAGAGCATTCAGGGCGCCCTGGAGCTGCTTTACCGCACTGAGAGCTACCTGGCCGAAATCACGGGGATGGAGCGGGTGACCTTTCAGCCGGCGGCGGGGGCGCATGGTGAATTGACCGGGATGATGCTTATCCATGCTTACCACGAAGCGCGAAAGGATCAGCGTAAAACGGTGCTCATCCCCGACTCGGCACATGGAACAAACCCCGCTTCAGCGGCCATGGCCGGCTATGAGATCAGGGAGGTCCCTTCGGACGAGCGGGGCCTGGTAGATCTCGAGGCGCTGCGGGCCGTTCTGGACACCGGCACTGCTGCGCTAATGCTGACAAACCCCAACACCCTGGGCCTCTTTGAAAAGGATATCCTGGAGATTGCCTCAGCGGTTCATGAGGTGGGCGGGTTGCTTTACTATGACGGGGCCAACCTCAACGCCATCATGGGGCATGCCCGGCCCGGAGACATGGGTTTTGATGTGGTCCACCTGAACCTGCATAAAACTTTTGCCACGCCCCACGGCGGGGGCGGGCCCGGCAGCGGCCCGGTGGGAGTGAAAGAACACCTGGCGCCTTTCCTGCCGGGACCCCTGGTGGAGCGGGACGAAAAGGGCTACTTCTGGAAAGAAGATCTCCCGCTAAGTATCGGTAAGGTGCACGGCTTTTACGGCAACTTCGGTGTCATCGTGAAAGCCTATACCTATATGGTCATGATGGGCGCAGCCGGACTGCGGCGGGCGGCTGCCGAAGCTGTCCTCAATGCCAACTACCTCATGGAGCGGTTGAAGAAAAGCTATGCCCTCCCTTACGACCGGCGCTGCATGCATGAGTTTGTCCTTTCAGCCCGGGAGCAGAGGAAAAAAGGGGTCTCAGCCGGCGATATCGCCAAGGCGCTTCTAGACTACGGGTTTCACCCGCCTACGGTCTACTTCCCCCTCATCGTCGAGGAGGCGCTTATGGTGGAGCCTACGGAGACGGAAAGTAAAGAAACCCTGGATCGTTTTGCAGAGGCCATGGAGGAGATTGCCCGCCTGGCGGAAAGGGAACCGGAGCGCGTTACGGGCGCGCCGCATACCACCCCGGTGGGGCG
>CAZQVX010000217.1:1249-2830 GCA_964596845.1 uncultured Syntrophomonadaceae bacterium
TTTCCGCGGACCCCCCTTTATCTCGGATGTATGCGCCCGGGCGGAAGCCACCGGGCGAAGCTCGACTGCCTCGCCCTGGGCCTGGGAATCAACAAGATAGTCCAGCCCGCCGCACCGGCAAAAAAGCTGGCTGTTCAGATGGGATTGAAAGTGATTTTTGGAGAGGAGTGCTGCGCGCTGTGATCCGTCTCTCGCTGGGGACGGCGGCTCTGCTGGGTCTAACCAGGATGAAGGCAGAGAGCATCCCCACTACAGCTTATTTGCTGCATGGCGACGGCTGCCTGATGAATTGTGCTTTCTGCCCCCAGGCCCGGGACGCAGGCGGACGGGGGGGGCGCCTCGGTCGGGTCATCTGGCCTCCTTATCCACAGGAGAAGGTTCTGTCCGGACTGCAGGTCGCGGCCGGCCGGGGGCTGCAGCGAATCTGCTTGCAGGCGGTCTGTGCAGCGGGAGGGAGCCAGGCCCTGGCCGGGCTGGTTCAGCGCCTGGTAGCTGCGGTAAACCTGCCTCTCTCCCTCTCCGCTCCAGTTCATTCCGTTGAGGAGGCCGCTTTATTTTTCGAAGCCGGAGCGGAACGGCTCTCCATTGCCCTAGATGCCGCTACGGAAGAGCTTTATGCCCGCTGCAAGGGCGGCAGCCTGCAGCGGCGTCTCGACCTGCTCCGGGAGTGCGCCCGCCGCCGGCCGGGTCGGATGAGCACACACCTCATCTGCGGCCTGGGTGAAAGTGAGGAGGAAGCGGCCTTCATGCTTAACCTGCTGCTGCAGGAGGGGATCACAGTGGGGCTTTTTGCCTTTACGCCCCTTAAAGGGACGGCGCTGGAGAATTGTGAACCTCCCAGGCCGGCTTCGTACCGCCGCCTGCAGGCCCTTCACTATCTGTTAAGGCAGAACCACATTTCCTGGAGCGATTTGCGCTTTAGCGGCGGCCGGCTCATTTCGTACGGGATCGGCAAAAAAGGGTTGAGGCGATTTCTCAGTGGGGGAGAGGCCTTTCAGACGAGCGGCTGCCCCGGGTGCAACCGTCCCTATTTCAACGAACGGCCCGGCGGTTTTATCTACAACTACCCGCGCCCTTTGAATGCCGCCGAGATCGCCGCCGCCATTTCTGTATTGGAGGTAGGAAGTCTGAAGTCGGAGGGTAAAAAAACTGGGGGTTAAACTTGGCTAAAAAATGGCGTTTGATTTGTGATCCGCCCATGCCGGGAGCGGCAAACATGCAGCGTGATATTAAGATCCTCGAAGAAGTGGCTTCCGGTGATGCGCCTCCTGCGCTGCGCCTCTACAGCTGGGCGCCGCCGGCTCTCTCCCTGGGTCGTTTCCAGAAAGCTGCGGAAGTGGTTGATCTGGAGGCATGCCGCCGCCTGGGCATAGATATTGTCTGCCGGCCCACCGGGGGGCGCGCAGTCCTGCATGACCGGGAGCTTACCTACAGTCTAATAGTCCCTGACGACCGCAGCCTGGTCCCTGCGGGTGTGGTTCCGGCTTATCGATTCATCAGCGGAGCCCTTCTGAGCGCCTTTGTGGGCCTGGGGATCACAGCGGAGCTCAGCCCGGAAAATGCCCGGGGCGCCGGAGTTGC
>CAZQVX010000218.1:0-2777 GCA_964596845.1 uncultured Syntrophomonadaceae bacterium
AAAAGTATAATTGACAGCAAGAAATGGTTAAGATAAGCTATAGCAAGGTGGAAAGGATGTCCATTTCTTTTGAGTTAATTAAAGGCTGTCCCGAGACCGGGGCCCGCCTGGGGAAGCTGGTTACAGGGCACAGCCGGGTAGACACACCCGCCTTCATGCCGGTGGGCACACAGGGCACCGTTAAGGGGATCACCACCGGGGAGCTGACCGCTCTCAACACGGCGATGATCCTCTCGAACAGCTACCATCTCTATCTGCGTCCCGGGGTGGAAGTTGTGGCCCGTGCCGGCGGACTGCACCGGATGATGAACTGGTCCGGCAGCATCCTCACCGACAGCGGCGGTTTTCAGATCTTCAGCCTGGGCGGGCTGCGGAAGGTTGAAGACGACGGGGTTACTTTCACCTCGCATATCGACGGATCCAGGCATTATCTTACTCCAGAGCGGGTCATCCGCATTCAAAACCTGCTCGGGTCCGACATCGCCATGGTTTTGGATCAATGCCCGCCCTATCCTGCACCCTATGCAGAGGTGCAGGCGGCGGTGGAGCGCACCAGCCGCTGGGCCCTTCGCTGTCGCAAAGCCCATCTGCGCGATGCGCAGGCCCTTTTCGGGATCGTTCAAGGGGGTGTTTATCCAGATTTAAGAGAGAGGTCGGCCGCCGACCTGGTGGAGATGGATTTTCCCGGCTACGCCATTGGAGGCTTAAGCGTCGGAGAACCGAAAGAGCTGATGTATCAGACCCTAAAGCAGACCGCTCCCCTGCTGCCCGCCGCCAAACCGCGCTATCTCATGGGGGTAGGCTCACCGGACGCGCTGCTCGAGGGAAGCAGGCTGGGCATTGACCTGTTCGACTGCGTGCTGCCCACCCGGATTGCCCGCAACGGCAGAGTCATGACCAGCCGGGGTTACCTGAACATCCGCAACGCCGTCTACGCTTCTGACATGGCCCCCCTGGACGATGACTGCGACTGCCCCGTCTGCCGTAGCTACACCCGGGCCTACATCCGCCACCTGTTCAACGCCGGCGAAATTCTCGGGCTGCGTTTGACTACATATCATAATCTCTATTATCTTGCGCAACTGATGCAAGAAATCCGCGAAGCGATTCGCGAGAAAAATTTTGCCGCCTATTACAACAGTAAGAAAAAGAAGCTCAATCAATACTATGGAGGTGCAGGTTAATGTTGCAAGATTTGTTAGCCAAGTTGGGCCCCTATACGGGCATATTGTGGATGGTAGTGATCTTCGCCATATTCTACTTTATCCTGATCCGCCCGCAGCAGCAGCAGCAGAAGAAAAGGCGTGAAATGCTGGGGCAGTTGCAAAAAGGGAATCAGGTCGTCACCATTGGCGGGATCCACGGCCTCATTAAAGAAATCAGAGAGGACACAGTGACCCTGCGGGTGGCCGACAACGTCAACATCAAGTTTGCCCGCGGCGGTATCGAGCGCGTCGTCGAAGGCGAAGAGGAATAATCGGCGGCGCCGGTTCATATGCTCTCTCAGGGGGGAGAGTTTATGAATCAGCGGCCGGTCAACAATAAAGCCTTACATCCCCTGCAGGACAGCGCCTGGTTTATCTCGCTAAAAGGAGTCTTCCTGGCGCTTGTCTTTTCTCTCATCGCGCTTTTAGTGATCGCTCTGGTGCTCTACCTGACGGCGCTGCCGGAGAAGATTGCCACCTACCTTGTCTACGGCGTGAGCATCGTGGCCATCCTCTGGGGCTCCGCTTACACCACCAAAAGGGTCGGCGCCCGGGGGTGGCTGCACGGCGGCATTGTAGGCGCCGCCTACGTCCTGCTCATGCTGGGCGGCGGGCTGCTCCTTTCCGACAGCGCAGAGCTGAACTGGAGCCTGGCGATAAAGCTCTTCCTGGGCTTCATCTTCGGGGCGATGGGGGGCATGTGGGGGGTAAATTATTAAGGCCCCGGGAGTTGCTCTACCATCGATCTGATCACCCTGGGATGGGAAAAAAAGATGCGCGAAGAAGGGCCGCTGGCCCTGCGCATGCGCCCGCGCAGCCTGAAGGAGTTTGCCGGGCAGGGGGATCTTCTGAGCGAAGGCAAGCCGTTGCGCCGCCTCATCGCTTCAGACCGGATCCCCTCTCTCATCTTTTACGGCCCGCCCGGCACCGGCAAAACCACCTTAGCCCTGCTCATTGCCTCCACCACCCGGGCTTCCTTTATCCAGCTCAACGCCGTTACCGCGGGGGTCAAGGATATCCGCCAGGTGGTGGGAGAGGCCCGCGAGCGCTGGTCTCTGGAGAACCGGCGCACCATCCTCTTTATCGATGAGATCCACCGTTTCAACAAGGCCCAGCAGGATGCCCTGCTGGCGGCGGTGGAGCAGGGCACGATCATCTTTATCGGGGCTACCACAGAGAACCCCTTCTTCTATTTAAACGGGCCCCTGCTTTCGCGAACCCGCCTCTTTGTCTTCGAGCCGCTTACACCCGGCGATATCTTAAAGCTGCTTCAGCGAGCCCTAAAAGACCGGGAGAGAGGCCTGGGCCGGCTGGAGCTGAAGACAGAGCCTGAAGCGCTGCGCTACCTGGCCGAGCAGGCTGACGGCGATGCCCGAACCGCCCTCAATGCTCTAGAACTCGCCGTCACTATCGCCGGACACAGCGGCGACGGCGAAGGGGAAGGCGACGGAGAAGGCGCCGGAATCACTCTTACCGCCGCCGCCGCCGCAGAAGCTGTACGCTCGCGCGCCTACAGTTATGACCGGGCGGGGGACGAGCATTACGACACCGCCTCGGCGCTCATCAAATCCA
>CAZQVX010000219.1:0-2754 GCA_964596845.1 uncultured Syntrophomonadaceae bacterium
ATGAATTCATTGGTAAAGGCCTTTTCCACATCGAGCATCCGGTCAACGAGGCCGTGCTCTAAAAGCCAGCGGCTGTAGTTTTCCCAAACCTCTTTTTTCTGCAGTCCCCACAGCCCGGCGTCGGCCTGGTATTTGTCCCGCAACCAGTTCTGGCTGGCTCTGACGAGATCACCGTCGAGTTCCGGGACATTTTGCAGCAGAATTTCAGCTGCGGCCGCCGGCTCTTCGATGGCCAGGCGGTACCCCCTGGCCGTCGCCCGCATAAACCTCTGCACCAGATCCGGCTGCTCGCTAATGAGCGATTCGCTGCTGATAATCACCGGCGTATAGTAATCAAAGGCGGGGTCCAGATCCAGCAGCGGGATGAAATTCAGCTCCGCCCCATTAAGCTCAGCGGCAATGCCGTCCCAGCCGTAATAGATCCAGGCGAAGTCGGCCAGATTCTTGATGACCGCAATGAGATCGGTTTCACCGATGGTGACAATCTCAACTTTGCCGGCGGCAGCGCCGGCTTTATCCATCAACGATTTGATCGTGATCTCCTCTACCTCCGTGCCCCAGCTACCGTAGCTTTTACCCTCAAAATCGTTAACTGCGGTGATCCCCTTCTCTTTCAGTGAGGCGAAACCTGAGCTGTTATGCTGCACCACCGCAGCGATGGAGACAACGGGAATATTATCGTTCAGGCGGGCAAAGGTAACCTGCTCCTGAAAACTTATCCCGAACTGCGCTTTATTTGTGGCTACCAGAGGCAGCACGTTGGCGCCGGCCTCTTCAATCTTTACGTCGAGACCCTCTTCGAGGTAATATCCCTTATCTACAGCTGCATAGAGGCCGCTAAAATTAGTATTCGGGTTCCAATCCAGAAGAACGGTGACCTGATCGGCGTCCGGGGTGCCTGTTCCGGCACATCCAGCTCCGGCGCCCAGACCAAGCAGCAGAACCAGGAGAAAAAGATTTATCCCCATCGACAGATTTATTCTCTTAGCTTTATTTTCTCGAACCATGATCTAATCACTCCCACTACTTTTTAGGAAATATTCTTTTCTGCTCCACGGCATCGCCAGCCAGGCCGCCAGCTCGCTGCTTTTGAAAAATAACAGGCTGAGCAGCACCACGATGATCACAGCGGCAAAGAGGTGGCCGGTTTTATAAGAGTGCATCATCCGGGTCATGTAGACGCCCAGGCCGCTGCTGCCGCCCAACCATTCCCCGAGCACCGCGCCCATGACGCTGTAAGTGGCGGAGATCTTCAAACCGGAAAAAAAGTGAGGCAGCACCGAGGGCAGACGAACGTGCCTGAAGGTAAACCAGGGGCTTGCCTGCATTACGAGCATCAGCTCCAGCGCCTCGGGATTAACTTGCGCCAGCCCTTCGGCCATGTTGACCGCCATGGGGAAAAAGCAGACCAGGGCGACGATGACGATTTTCGGTTTCAGGTCCACGCCGAGCCAGATCAAAATTATGGGGGCCAGGGCAAATATGGGGATAGCCTGCGATATGACCAGCAGCGGGTAGAGGGCCTTTTTTAGCGGCAGCCAGCGATCCATGGCCGTAGCGAGGATTACGGCCACGGCTACGGCCAGCAGCAATCCGGCAGAAACAGCGTATAGGGTAGAGGTGGTATGTTTCATCAGCAGGGGAAAGTTTTCAACGAGCGCCTGGGCAATGCGCGATGGGGTGGGAAGAATGAATTCCGGCAAGGCAAATATTCTGCAGATCAGCTCCCAGAAAGCAATTAGCGCCGCCAAAAGAAACAGGGCCGGCAGACTGCCACTTCTCCCTCCCCTTTTTTTCATCAATAGCGATCCCTCCCACATAAACTATGATTTAAACCGACTTTTTTTGCTGAAATAAAAAAGCTGCAGCCAACGCGGCTGCAGCCTCTTATGTCGGGCGGCAAATATGTTCCCTACGCTGGCATTACCCAGATCAGGTTCGGAGGGTCAGAACAGTCTCCAGTTCTATCTCAGCCGGGTTCACCCGGCCCCCCTTTGGTCCTATCTCCAATTTTCTTGATCTTACCATAGGGGGGGCCATTATTCAAGATATTTTAGCGCATCGGCAGGCATCGTGTAGGCAGGCATCGTCGGCAGGCATCGGGGGGGATGGACGAACAAATTTCGTCCCGACGTTTTACCGGCGCCCTGCGTTTCTCTCCAACTTCCAATCTCCAATGTGAGGTCTCAGGCCTCGTCGTGAGCATTTTCTTGTTTCTGAATTCTTGCCTCCTGCCTCCTGCAGGCAGGTTTAGGCATGGGAATGGTGAATTCAAATTAAGCAGATTACAAATCATACAGGAAAGACGGAGCCTAATCGTGTTAGAATTAACCTTTATTTTTAGCACAGCTTTGCTGGTCGGCCTATCGGGGGCGTTGATGCCGGGGCCGCTTACGGCGGTGACGGTGGAGCATGCTCTCCGCCGGGGTTACCGGGCGGCCCCGCTGGCCACCCTGGGCCATGCCCTGTTCGAGGTGATCATGGTCCTTTTGTTGCTCGTGGGCCTGGGCAGCTACCTGGCCCTCCCCCCTGTGGCTGGTGGAATCGGACTGGCCGGCGGGCTGGTGCTCGCCTGGATGGGATACGGCATGATCCGGAGCGCAGCCCGGGCTACCCTGACGCCTGACGCCGCCTCTGGAAAGGGCCGGAGAGGTTCTCCTTTCTGGGGCGGCCTTGTCTCCACAATTTCCAACCCGTATTGGTTTCTCTGGTGGGCCACCATCGGCGCCGGCTATGTGGCTCTCTCCCGGAACC
>CAZQVX010000220.1:0-2753 GCA_964596845.1 uncultured Syntrophomonadaceae bacterium
CCGTCGATGAGGGGGGCATCGCCCATGCGCAGCCCTTCCCGGGCTCGCGGCAGCAGGTAGGGCACCGCGCTCATATTCTCCATCCCCCCGGCCGCCACGATACCGGCCTCGCCGCTGCGGATAAGCAGATCGCCTAAGTTGACCGCCCGCAGGCTGGAGGCGCAGACCTTGTTGATCGTGTCCGAGGGCACCTCCGGCGGCAGGCCGGCCTGGATCGCCGCCTGACGTGAGGGGATCTGCCCGGCGCCGGCCTGGACCACCATCCCCATGAAGAGATAATCCACATCGGCACCGGGGACTCCGGCGCGGCGCAGCGTTTCACGTAAGGCCAGAGCGCCCAGTTCCACTGCCGGCATCGCTTTCAGGGTCCCCTGAAAGCGGCCGAAAGGGGTGCGGGCGAAACCGACAATTACACTTTTCGACATATTTCACCTCGCATGAATATTCTTGACTAAGAGCCCTGATTCCTGCTTCGTCTCCTGCTTGCTCTCCCGCCTGAGCCCTGCTTGAATCACCTGCTTAACCCGCTGCTTCATCAGCGGGAAGGCGCCCATTACCTCTCCCGATCCCCCTATGATCGCCCGATAATATAGCGGTAGGGATCCACCTTGTCGCGCAGTATCTGCAGCTCTTTAGCGGCAGGCTCTTCGCTTTCCTTCAGGAACGGCGACCAGAGCAGTTCAAAGCCGGTATTTTCAATGATCTTCTCCCTGGTCACTCCCGGGTGGATGCTCTCTACCTGCATCCGCTTCGTCTCTTCATCGAAGCCCAGCACGCAGAGGTCGGTGATCACCTTGTAGGGCCCGGCGCCGGGGGGCAGCCCGGCAGCCTCGCGGGCCCCCTTTCCGGTAAGATAACCCGGCGAGGTGATGAAATTGATCTTGTTGGTAAAGCGGCGCGCATCCTGGACCGTGATCACCATGACCCGCCAGCAGAAAGAGGCCAGATCGCAGGCGCCGCCGCTGCCGGGAAAGCGCACTTTCGGCCGCTCATAATCGGTGCCGATCATGGTAGAGTTGATATTACCGTACATATCGATCTGGGCGCCGCCCAGGAAGGTGTAGTCGACAATGCCCCGCTGACAGTTCTCCATGATCTCGGCCATGCTGCCGGCGGCCAGGCCGCGGAAGAAAGTGCGCGAGTCGCCCACCGAGATGGGCATAACCGGCAACTGCGGCCCCATCCCCCCCGCTTCAAACATGATCATCAGGTTAGGCGCGTAGAGGCTCTGCGCCAGCATGGCCGCGGCACAGGGCGCCCCGGTGCCCACGACCACGGTGCGGTTATCCTCGAGAAAGCGCGAAGCCAGGGAGATCATCAGCTCCATGCGGTTGTAATCCAAATCCATCAGCTCCCGAAAATTTATTTCTCCACCGGAACTCTCTGCCGGCCCTAAGATAATTTATTTCTCCACCAAAACTTCTTGCCGGCGCAGCTCCGTCATCCTGTTCAAACCGCCGTTCAGCTGGATGTAATCCCAGAACTCTTCAACTCCGTAAATGTTACGCTGCAAGAATTCGGCCAGCTGCTCCGGGTCCAGCTCCACACGCAGCCACTCCTGAAGGTGCGCCTCATCGCTGAAATACTCGTAAGGCATATTGGCCGGGTACGATCCGAAGGGGACCTCGACCACAGCATCGACGAGGTAATAGGGGATGGTCGTGCGCTGCGGTTCGCGGCGGATGATCTCTTCGGGCACCAGGCGCTCGGTGGTGATGATGAGATGCTTGGCCGCCCGGGCCACATCGTAATCCGCGATGGTGATCCCATCGATATGGCAGTTACCGTAGACATCGGCGCGGTGCACATGGATAAGGGCTACATCGGGGTAGAGCGCCGGCAGGGCCAGGTATTTCTTTCCGGTAAAGGGGCATTCCATCTCTACGGCGGCGCTTTTTTTCACCGTATCGGTGCCCAGCATGGTCCGCGTGGGTATGAAAGAAACGCCCATAGCCGCCGCCTTGTAGCGCCAGGCCAGGGCGGCATTGGTCCACTCCGTCACCTCGACCTCGCCGCTTTCGATGGCCTCGCGCGAGCGGCGCGAAAGGCCCCGCGCCTCGAGCCCGATGATATAGGCGATGTCACAGCGGTCGATGCAGCGGCCGGCGGCGAGAATCTGAAAATCATGGGTGGCGGTGTGCCCCGAGAGGCCGAGGTTTTTCTTCCGCTGCCGCACGATTTCATGCAGCAGGGCGGCGGGGATGCGGGTTCCGCCGAAGCCCCCCACGGCAATATAATCGCCGTCATGAACGAGACGGCCTACAGCCTCTTTAACGGTGGTAGTTTTGTCCACCCTCTCGCGGGATTTACCTTGAAAAAAGGCCCTCGCCTCATCCGCGTCTGGATTGGTGAAAAGCCTTCTGTTACCGGCAGGTTCGTAGACAACATCCCTCTTCCCGGTAAGTGCGAAATTCTTTTGGTTCAAGCCGATCCCCCCTCATTGATGCTCTCCGGTTATTAATCTTATTATTTCTAATAGAAACAATTATCACTACTTATTTTATCATAAAATATATATTTTGGGGATAGCATCTATCTGGAATTTTGATTTTCGTCAAAAGCTCAAAAACATGAATGCCGGGTTTTACAACCGCTCCTCTTTTAGCCTTAATTTGAAAAGACCCGGCTCCATAGATCATGACCCGAAGCCGGGCCTCCACTCTGCTTGAACCCGTTGTCTTATTTTCTGCTTTAGTTATACGAGCCGAACTCGCTTGTCGCCTCGCGCCACACCTTGACCCGCTCCGGATCAG
>CAZQVX010000221.1:0-2744 GCA_964596845.1 uncultured Syntrophomonadaceae bacterium
GCAGCGAGGAGAGAACAGCCCCATTCAGGGCGGACAGGTCGCTGATCTTGTTGTCGGCGAGGTTTAGACTTTCCAGGCTCTCCAGTGCATGCAAGGGGGTCAGGTCGCTGATCTCATTCCGCCGCAGATTCAGCTTCCGCAGGTTAACCGCCTGCTCCATACCATCCAGATGGGTAATGGAGCGCCCTAAAAGCTTAAGCTGCTCCAGCAGAGCCCAGTCCTCGACGGTGAGGGGGCCTTCAGATTTAGCGAGGATCTCCAGAAGAGCCGCCTCCAGGTTGGGATCCAGCTCTATCTCTTCGCCCTCTCCACCAGCTTTACCGTTATCGCTCAAAGCGCAGCCGGCAACAGAGAGCAGACAGAGCACTACCAGCACCATGCATAATAAGTTAAGCCTTTCTCCTCTATTCATAAGCACACCCGCCTTCAGGGTTAAATTGATCCCATCTCTCAAATCGTCCGCCCCCATAATATGGGAATGATCAGGGGGTTACCCGGCGGCAGCCCCCTGATCATTTTATCTATTGGTTCAGTGATTTTTAACGCCCTTCAAAACCCTTGCGGCGCCTGAAAAATAACAGCCCCGCAGCAACAAGGATCAGGCTCACCAGAAGCAGGAGAGAAATGTAACCGAATGTGCGCGGCAATTCTCCCTCAGGCTTCTCATCTTCAGGCTCATCGCCAGGTTCCACAGGAGGCGCAACGACTTCGCCGAAGATAGCCACAGTGCTGAACTTCTCCACCCCGGCGGTGACAACTTTTTCAGAGGTGTCAACTTCCGAATCCAGCAGCATCCAGCCTGCCTCGGCATCGTAGCGGTAGAGGCGAAGCGTTGTTTCATCCATCCCCTTAGGCAACTTGAGATGAGCGTAACCGGCTTTGATGATCACATGCGATCCTGCCAGATACTCATCAAGCTCGATGTCGTAGAAGACGCCTGCTGCAGTAAGGCCTTCAGGTGCATTAGGAGCCCCTGAGGCGCTGCTTTCGATCACCATCACGCCGTTAGCCCCGGTTTCCGAAGTGATCTGCATCCAGAGATATCCGGGAACGGGGAGCCAACCGCCGGCTACACGTCCCTTAACGGGAGGTTCATGGCCGCCGGTCACAAAACCCCACTCGAAGACGACCAGGATATCCGAGCGCTCGGACTCAGGCCCGTCAAGAATAACCCCTGAGCCGATGGCCTGAACGGTGGCCCAGTAGAAGCCGGCGTCATCGGGAGCAGGACCGGTCATGAAGGTCCCGTCAGTGATCTCTTCAATAACAGGATAGCCGCTGCCGTTGTAGAGTGTGACCAGGTAAAGGGTCGCACCTTCCACGGCATCCCATGCAAGGGTGACCTCATGATTATCGTTATCCACACTCATCACGGGCTTGTTCACTTTGGGCAGCGCTTTCAAGGTTACCGCCTCGGAGGCATCAGAAGCATCCCCATCCAGCAGCAGGTATCCGTCACCCAGAGCCCTGACGGTAACGGTATAGCTGCCTTCGCCCTCTTCCTCGATGGCAGCGAGGAAATCGAAAGATTCTACACCCGGCGCCACCGTCTCCTCAGCGACGGGGACAGCGTCCCTGTAAAGCGCTACGGTGTAGCCCGCAGCATCGTTCACATCAACCCAGGTGGCCGCGCCGCTATTATCCAGAACAGGCTTCGCCACCTGATCCAACTTGATCACGGTTTGGGTAGAGGAGTCAGACCATTCGCTGTCCAGGTAGAGACCGACCATATCCTGGGCTTTAACGGTGAGCTTGTAATCACCGGGGTGTTGCCGCATGTACCCCAGATGAGCTACGCTCAGTGCATCATCTATATCGTAATATGCAGCCACACCTTCCGGGTGCCCTGCGGGAAAGTCCAGTTTCACCCGGTACTGGGTGGCATAGTCCACAGCGCTCCAGGTGGAAACACCCTGGTCGGAGAGGTCAACACCGCCGGGTTTATCCAGCTGTGCCACAGTCTGATCATTCGAGTTGAACCAACCGCCATCTGAAAAAAGACTGCCCTCTTCGGCGATTGCGGCGACAGAGACATAGTAGTCCCCTAGACCCGCCTCACGCATGGCATCGCGGAAGTCGGCGCTCTGCACGCCGGGATCAACGTTCAATGCAGAACCCACAGCACCAAAGCCGACTTTGTTCAGCTGCACCTTGAAAGAAACAGCATCGGGCTCGTCAACCCAGGTGGCCATGCCCTTGTCGGAAAGGGCCAGGTCTGTCACCTTGCCCAGCGGGCCGGTTTTGGTAAAGGTGGCGGACAGGGCAGAGAGGGGGCTGTCAAGAACTAAATAACCGTCTCCCGCAGCCTGCACCCTGGCAGTGTAGTAGCCGGCAGTGTCGCCGATAACAGTAGCGAAGTTGTAACTATTTGCCGCGGCGTCATAGGGGCTCCCCATCGCTGTGCCGCCCTTGTAAAGCTGCACCTTGTAGCCGGCGGCGCCGGTGATGGAGTTCCAGGATAGCTCGGGCTCAGTACTGCTCTTCCAGGCCAGGCCTGTGGGCGCCGGAAGCGCAGCGGCGACCCGGGGATCGGAGGGCACGGATTCATCGGAATTGAGGTCGTATCCTACACCCATGGCCTTTACTCTGACTGTGTAGCTGCCGGGGCCGCTCTCATGTATTGCTGAGAGGAAATCGTATTTGCGCTCAGCAGCCGGCAGGGTTGTTTGCTCCTCTACCAGAGAGCCTCCTTTGTAGAGGCTTACGGTGTAGCCGTTGGCGCCGGTCACTGCATCCCAGCTAGC
>CAZQVX010000222.1:0-2741 GCA_964596845.1 uncultured Syntrophomonadaceae bacterium
GGCCCTCTTGAGTGTGAAGCACCAGTATTCGGCAGCGGAGCTTAAGAAGCCCTTCGCCGTGCCGACCGTGGACTTTGCGCCGGATTACTCGGATCCTGAAGTGCGCCGGGCCATGGCAGAGGCCGGGATCCGGGCAACCGCCGATCTGTTTGGGCAGTCTACCATGCAGCAGATCCAGGCCCCGCAGCAGCAGATCGGGCCGCCCATCGATGTGGATGTCTACCAACAGGACAGCCCTGATGATTCGGATGTGGATCCCGGCTCCGATGATACGGGTGATCTGCCGTGGCCTGTTAACGAGGCGGAGACCGCCGGCGAAGACGAGTCCCCGCCCTGGGATGATGACGGGGCCGGCCAGCAGGAGATATTCGCCGATGCGGTTGCGGGTATTGTCTGCCAGGGCTGCGACCAGCTTATTGAGAGCGCCAACAACTGGAGCCCGGAAAAGATCGCAGAGTATTCTAAGCGCAATTACGGCAAGGCGCTGTGTGTTGACTGCCAAAAAGAGGCGGCGAAAGCCAAGCCGAAGGCAGGTGCTAAGAAATGAAAATAGCGCATACAGGGGATCTGCATTTTGGGCTCGGTTATCCCGGGCCCACCCCTTCCTCTCGATTTGAGGACATCTGCGACCTAGTCTTGGTTGCCGGCGATCTGTTCAAAGATGCCCGCGTTTTTCTCGACCGGGCCAGTGTGGAGATAGCCGCGGCAGCTGCTTGGCTGCGCCGGTTCTCGGAAGCTGGGATCCCGGTGGTGGTGATCAGCGGCACTCCTTCCCATGACGCCGTGGCCGCGTACGAGCTGATCAAGGAAATGCGGATCCCGGGCGTGGCAATTCACACTTCCCCGGGGGTGCAGGAGGCGTTGATCGAAGATCATGCTATTTCAATCGCCTGCCTGCCGGGGATCAACCGCTCCGCCATGGCCAGCAAAGAGGAGTTCTCCAAGCTGCCGGCGCACGAGCTTCACCAGTTGATGACCGAGCGGGTGACCCAGGCGGTTCATGGCCTAGCTGCGGAGTGCAGGTGTGAGCAAAAGATCCTCATGTCCCATATCACCTGCGTTGGTGCTGACAAAGGCTTTGAGGATCTTCTACAGCAGCAAGAGCCGGTGTTGACCAAGGCTGCCATCGAAGGCGCCGGGTTCGATATGGCCTGCCTTGGACATATTCACAAGCCGCAGATGGTGGAGGGGCTAACGGTTCCAACCTTCTACTGCGGGGCGCCCGAAAGGCTAAGTTTCAATGAGGAGGGCCATAAACCGCTTTTCTGGACCCATTGCTTGCCCATCGAAACTGGAGGCGAGCCCTACTCAAAATATATTCAGACGCCAGCACGTTCTTTTTGCACCCTCGATTTCCCCTGGTCCGACGAGAACCCTGACGCCGTGGTGGAAATCCTTTCCAATTTGAATAAATGGGAGCTACCAATGAACGACGCCATTGTCCGCGTCCGCTACGAGTGTACTGACGCCCAGGCCAAGCTGATCAACCAGACACAAATCACCCGGGATCTCTACGGTCTGGGTGCTTTTTATGTCCAGGGGATCGAGGCCAAGGTGAGGCGCACCACCAGGACCCGGGCTGCGGAAGCAGATGCCGGGATGACGCATTTGGAAGCGCTGTCCATGTGGGGCCGCGTGAATGATGTCCCGGACGGGGAGCTGTCTGACTTAACTACCCGGGCGGAAAGCCTGGGACAGGAGGTGGGGATGTAATGGGACCCGAGATCGTCAGAAAACGCATAACGAGGTATCAGGTTGCCCAAGTGGCGGTTGACTTTTTAACCTTTAACGAGGCTTACCGCAGGATAAGGGGCAACGCCCGATACAAGGGGTTCAGTTGTTTCAATTGCGGTAAAGACTTTGAGGATGAGGAGAAGTTGGGGCTTATTATCACGTCTAAAGGCAATAAGGTTGTTTGCCGTGAGTGTGGGTTGAAGTTCAAAAGAAAACTTGGGGAGGTGACCCCTGATGCAACCGACTAAAATTACCCTTCAAAATTTCCTATCCTACGGCGCTGTTGATGTGGAGCTGGCCGACCTTCAGTTAGCCGCCGTCTTGGGGGCAAACGGCGCCGGCAAGAGCTCCATTGCTACCGATGCTATCACCTGGCCGCTCTACGGTGAGGGCCGGTACAAAGATATAGATCGCTACATCCGTCAGGGCCAGGAGAACGCCGTGGCCGAGCTGCACTTCATGCTGGCCGGCGAAACCTACCGGGTAATCAGGACCCGCAGTAACAAAGGCCGGGGGAAGAGTACCCTGGAGCTGGCCCGGCGTAATGGCGCTGACTGGGTCCCTATTAGCGGGACCACAATCCGGGAAACTCAGGATAAAATCCGGGATCTTCTCCGTATGGATTATGAGACCTTCGTGAGCTCCTGCGTCCTTCTCCAGGGCGAGGCTGACCGGTTCACCCGGGCCACACCCGGGGATCGCATGTGGATATTCAGCCAGATCATAGGCCTTGACATTTACGATCGGCTTCAGGATGCAGCCAGGGCCAAAGCCCGGGAATACCGGGAACAGACGGCAGTGAAGCGGGCCACCGCGGATAGTCTTGATGCGGAGCTGGCCGGCAAGGGGGATCTGCAGTATCGGGAGGAGCACCTACTGGAGCAAAAAGACGAGATTTCGAAGCAGATCTACGGCCTGGAAATCGATCTGGAAAAGCTGGAAAAGCAAGTAACCGATCTCCGGGTGAAGACCGCCCGGGGTGACGATCTTCAAAGCCGAAAGCGTCA
>CAZQVX010000223.1:0-2740 GCA_964596845.1 uncultured Syntrophomonadaceae bacterium
CCCACCAGCACGATAAAGACAATGCTGCGCGTCAGGGTGGCGACCTGCTCCCGCTCAAAGGCGCTCTCTAAATTCTTTAAAAAGGCCGCCGCCACGGCGAGGACCAGAAGCTGCCCCAACAGCTTGAAATTGAGGAGCACCTCGCCGAAGAAGAAGCGGCCCAGCCCGCTTAAAAAGGCGGCGGGATCTAAGATTGCCTCGCCGGCCTGGAGCCTCCCCAACAGGGCCCGCCAGCTCAGCTCGGGCAGGAAATCCCGCGCCTCTTGCTCCAGCTCTCCCCAGTAGCGGTCGAAGTAGCCCAGATCCAGTTCGCTTTCCAGCTCCCGGACCAGGGGATCTATGGGCGCCGCCCCGGCCGGGGCGCCCCCCGGCATAAGGATCAGCCCAAAAGCGATCACCAGCGCCGCCACGGCGGCCTTCAAACCTATCTTCATTTTCATCGGGGGATCATCCTGAGCACAGATTCCATAATCTCCACAATCACCGGCACCGCCATTACCAAAATAATCACCTTCGCCGCCAGCTCCACCCGCGCCGCGATGCTGCCCTCGCCGGCGTCGCGGCAGATCTGCGCCCCGAATTCAGCCAGATAGGCGATTCCGATAACGCGCAGCAGCGTCTGCAAATAGATCAGGTTGATCCCCGCCGCCACCGCCGTCTCGGTGATGGCGTTCACAGCGCCGACGATGCGGTTGATGACCAGGAGCATGATGATGACCCCGGCCACAAGTGAAACCTGCATCGCCATTTCGGGGCGGTATTCTCTTAAGATCAGCACAAGCAGGGCGGCAATGAGCCCCAGCCCCACCACCTGCACAATCTCCATATACGGCCACACTCCGTCTCGCCCGGCTAAAACAGATTGAAGATGGTCTTGATACTGGTAAAAAGCTCGCTGATGAGCTGCAGGACCATGAGCAAAACGATGACGACACCCACCAGGGTGAGCATCTGAGCCTGCTCCTCTTTCTGCGCCTGCTTAAGCACAATATTGAGCACGGAGATGAAGATGCCGATCCCCGCTATCTTGAAGAGAAGATCGATATTGACGACATTCAAACTCGTTCCCTCCGTTTAGAGCAGCAAAATGACCAGGGCGGCGCCCCCGGCAAAGCCCAGGTAGCGCCACATCTTCTCGTTGCGCCGCCGCTGCTCCCGCGCTGTTTCCAGGGCCAGTTCGGTATGCTTCAGGGTCAGCCCGATCTGCTTGAGCTGTCCCTCTTGTTCGCTTACCCCCAGGGAGAGGCCCAGGCCGGTCACGATCTCCAGATCTTCGGCGGTAAAATCGCTGTGGGGATAAATATTGGCGGCAGCGCTGCCCCAGATTTCCCGGGCGCTGCGCTCATCTCCGGCCAGGAGCGCAGCTGCAGCGCCGCCATAAAGTTCGCACAGGGGCGGATCGAGCCGGCGGGCCACCGCCTGAAAGGCCTGCGGCAAGAGAGCCCGGCTGTAGGTGATCTCGGCGCTTAAAAGCTTCAGGCTGCGCTCGAACTGCTCCAGCTGACGCACCCGCGAGGCGAGCGTGCGGGCTTTGCTTTCGCCGAAGGTCACCGCCGCCGCCAGCACGCATAAAGAGCCCACGCCCTTGCAGATGAGCTGAAGCATCCTCTCCCCCCCGTCCTTTCTAAAGTTAAAGTGATGCCGCCGCCGCGATGCCCAGGTCAGGCCCGCCGGGGCAGCGCCTCTTTTTTCAGATCGCAGAGCTGCTCCACCGTGCCCGCCCCCCGGCTCCAGCCCAAAATTAGGGCCCTTTCAAAGACCTCTTCGTCGAGGAGCCGGCGCAGACCGGGCCGGGACTTTAGCTCGGCCAGGCTGCTCCCGTGAGCGGTGGCCACCACGGTGACACCGGCGTGGATCACCTCTTCGATGGCGGCGATATCCTCGGGCCGGCCGATCTCATCGGTGATGATGACCTCGGGGCCCATGGAGCGCAGAAGCATCATCATCCCCTCGGCCTTGGGGCAGGCGTCGAGGACATCGGTGCGCTCGCCCACATCGAGCTGCGGCTGCCCCTGAAAAGAGCCGGCGATCTCGGAGCGCTCATCGACCACGGCGACCTTGAAGCCGGCGATGCCCTGCTCTTTCACGCCGTCGCTGAGGCAGCGGGCCAGGTCGCGCAAAAAGGTGGTCTTTCCGCCGCGCGGCGGAGCCACCAGCAGACTGTGGTAGACACGGCGCCGCCGCCGGTCGTAGAAGAAGCGCGCGTAGGGCAGGGCCGCCCCGGTGATCTGGCGGGCGATGCGGTAGTTGAGCCCGGTGATATGCTTCAAGCGCACCACCCGGCCCCCTTCGACCACCGCCTGGCCGCAGAGGCCCACCCGGTGCCCCCCCGGGATGGTGATATAGCCGCTGCGCAGCTCTTCGGCGAAGGCGTAGAGAGAAGAGCTGCTGATGAGCTGCAGCGCTTTCTCCAGGTCCTCCCGGTCCGGCCGGTAGGCCGCGGCCGCGGGGACGCTTTCGCCCGATTCGCTCAAGAAGCGTTCGCCCCGGCGCCCGTGCAGGGCCAGCGGGCGGCCCAGGCGCAGCCGGATCTCCTCCAGTTCGTCCCAGGGGGATCCGGCGGCGCGCTCTAAAATGGCGCGAAGGCGCTGCGGCAGAAAGGAGCCCACTTCTTCTCTGGGATGGTTCAAACAGCGGGCCCCCTTTTTATTAAAATTGCCGGGCTTGGCTGCCCTCCCGGCCAGTAATTATGTATATGATCCACCTGCTGAGAACTTGCCCACTTTCCTGGGAAGGGCTA
>CAZQVX010000224.1:0-2715 GCA_964596845.1 uncultured Syntrophomonadaceae bacterium
CCCACAGGCACCGCATCGGCCCGGTAAGCCAGGATGTCCGCCGCCTGCAGCAGGGGGTAGCCCAAAAAGCCGTAGTTGTTGATCTCTTTGCCCTCCAGCTCGCGGAGCTGCTCTTTAAAGGTGGGGCAGCGCTCCAGCCAGGCGATGGGGGTGATCATGGAGAGCAGCAGAAAAAGTTCGGCATGCTCTTTGATCTCCGATTGGCGGAAGAGAACGCTCCGCTCCGGATCCAGCCCCACGCTGAGCCAATCCAGGATCATCTCCCGGCTGCTCTCTTTGATCTCGCGGGATTCTGTATAGCCCGTGGTCAGGGCGTGCCAGTCGGCGATAAAATAGTAACAGCGGTATTGCTCCTGCAGCTCGACCCAGTTCTTCAGGGCCCCCACATAATTGCCCAGGTGCAGCCGCCCGCTGGGCCGAGCCCCGCTGACAATAGTTTTCTTTTCGGCCTGCTGATCTTTCCGGCTCATTATTTCACTCCTCACGTCAGTTGCAGAACCCAAAGGACAACTGTTTCCATGGCTTTGTAAACGCTCTGAAAAATGGGCACCACGATCCGGCTGACCGCCCCGCTGAAGATGAGCACGATGAGCAGCACCGGCGCGAAGGGCTCGATCCGCCGGAACAGGGCGGCGATATTGTCCGGGGCCAGAGCGGCCAAAATTTTCGAGCCGTCCAGCGGGGGCACAGGGATTAGATTGAAAATGCCCAGAAGAATATTGAAAAGCACCAGGGTCTCCATGAACCGCAGGTAGGGAGTCCAGATTAGGCCAAGGCTTAAAGGGATATAGAGCAAAAAGAGGGCGGCAAAGGCCAGGCTGAGGTTCGCCAGCGGGCCGGCCAGGGAGACCCAGAGCATACCGGTGCGGTAATCGCGAAAGTTATAGGGATTTATAGGCACCGGTTTCGCCCAGCCGAAGCCGAAGATGAGCAGGGCGATGGTGCCGATGGGGTCGAGATGGCGCAGCGGGTTCAAGCTGAGCCGCCCCTGCCATTTTGCCGTGGCGTCGCCGAACTGGTAAGCCACCCGGCCGTGCGCATACTCATGGATGGTGATAGCCAGCAGCAGGGCCGGTATACGGTAGACCAAGTCAAGCAGGTTGTCGGGAAAAATGGTTATGCCTCCTCTCGCCGCTTCAGATAGGTTATCACAAAGTCCAGCTCTTCTTCAAAAGTGCGCAGCTCACCGTCGAGGACCCCCCGGCGCAGCGCGCCCAGGATCTCTCCGAAAAGAGGGCCCGGCCGCAGGCCCAGCTCTTTTAAAGCGCCCCCCCTGAGGCGGGGCCGCACATGCCGCAGGCTCTCCAGGTAGAGCCGGAGATGGTCCCGCACGGCGCCGCTGCCGGCCAGGGCGTAGAGCAAAATGAGCGACTCCGGGGAAAGGGGATCGAGCCGGTTCACCAGGATGCCGGGGCGAAGAGAGGCGCCGCCCGCTTCGGAGAGTTCATCCAGAAGCGGCGGGACCTGAAGGCACCCTTCCAGGACCACCCCGGCCCGGCGGCGCGAGAGGCTCAGGGGCCGCAGGGCGGCCAGGCGCTCCCGGGGATCCATCCCCAGAAGCAGCCCGCTTAAATAGATCAGCTCTTTATCCGGGGGGCGGCTCCACTCCCGC
The DNA here is from genome assembly GCA_964596845.1 of uncultured Syntrophomonadaceae bacterium. Taxonomy (GTDB): domain Bacteria; phylum Bacillota; class Dethiobacteria; order DTU022; family DTU022; genus JAAZIN01. Next base: position 1,613 of record CAZQVX010000224.1, read on the forward strand.
CGCTCCGCCCAGGCCAGCGCCTCGCCGATGCGGTTAAGGCGCTGCCAGGTGCCGGCGTCCGGCGCCAGGCGGGGATAGATGAGCCGAAGGATTTTCAGCTCCTGAAGCCGCATGAGCACAGCGGCCGGATCCGCCTCTTCGTAGATGAGGCTCACCTCCTGGGCCAGCCGGGGGCGGGTGACTTTCTCCAGGGCCCTGTCGTGAAGCGCTTTGGCCATCATCTCCAGGGTCTCCTCTTCGATCTGAAAGCGGAAGCGCTGCTCGAATCTCACGGCACGGAGCAGCCGCAGCGGATCATCGACAAAGCTTAAGTGATAGAGCGAGCGGATGACGCCGCGCTCCAGATCCTTCCGCCCCTCAAAAAAATCGTAGAGCTTGCCGAATGACCCCGGGAGCAGCGAGCAGGCCAGAGTATTTATGGTAAAATCGCGCCGGAAAAGGTCACTCTTCAGGCTCTCCGTCCCCTCCACCTGCGGCAGCGCCGCAGGAGCGGCGTAAAATTCCCGGCGGGCCGTGGCAAAGTCCAACCTGATTCCATCTTCTAAGAAAAGCGAGGCGGTGCCGAAAGGTTCAAATATTTTCAGCCTGCCGCCCAGAAGCTTCGCCAGTTCCCCGGCAAAGTTCACCGCGTCAGGGAACACCACAAAATCGAGATCTTTGGACAGCCCGCTCCCCAGGAGAAGATCGCGGATCACCCCGCCGACGAGGAAGACTGAAACGCCTGCGGCCGAGGCGCGCTGCCCGATGTAGAGCAGCCGGCTCTGCCGGCGCGGCGGCAATTTGGAGCGGATGAGCGAGCCCATATTATCCACAGATGCCGGCGGCGGGCTCTCCTCTATCTCCAGGAGATCCCCCGCGGCGATGCAAGATTCAGACTGCCCCCCGTCTAAGCTCTCCAGGTAGCGCAGGATATCGATAGGGGTGATCATCCCCAGGGGTTCTCCCTCGTCGCCGACGAGAGCCACCCTTCCGCTCTTGTTCTCTACCAGCATGCGGCGCAGGGCGGTAAGTGAGCTGCGCGCAGAGGCGGTCACCCGGTCCCGCCTCATGAATCCCTGCACCGGGCTGTCGCCCAGGCCGCTGCGCAGGGCTTTTTGCAGTTC
>CAZQVX010000225.1:0-2688 GCA_964596845.1 uncultured Syntrophomonadaceae bacterium
AATTGAAAACATGGACCAGTTGACACAGGGCGAGGGTGGCGAAAGCCATGGTTCGCCCTTTCTCCACCGATTCACCCAGGCCCAGATAAAAGGCAGCCAGGGTGATTAAGCCGATAAAGAGGCCGAAAGCGGCCAGCGTGCGGACTGCCGGGGCATCGAAAAGATCACCGCGGGGATTGCGCGGCGGCCGGCGCATCATATCGCCTTCCTTGGGGTCGACCCCCAGGGCCAGCGCCGGCAGGGTATCGGTGATGAGGTTGATCCAGAGGATCTGGATAGGCAGCAGGGGCAGCGGCCATCCCAGAATGATGGCGGCAAAGATGGTTACGATCTCCCCGGCATTGCAGGAGAGCAAAAAGAAAACCGCCTTTCTGATATTCTCATAGATCACCCGCCCTTCTTCGACGGCATGCACAATGGTAGTGAAATTGTCATCGGCGAGAACCATCTCCGCCGCCTCCTTGGCCACGGCAGTGCCGCTCCGGCCCATGGCCGTGCCGATATCAGCCTGCTTCAGGGCCGGGGCATCGTTTACCCCATCGCCGGTCATGGCGGCAATTCCCCCGTCGGCCTTCAGCGCTCTGACGATACGCACCTTGTCTTCCGGGGCCACCCGGGCAAAAACATGGATATTGCGCACTCTGGCGGCCAGCTCCTCGTCGCTGAGCCGCCCCATCTCCAACCCGGTGATCACCTCCTCGCTTCCCGCAGCCAGGCCCAGCTCCCTGGCAATGGCCAGCGCCGTCTCTGCGTGGTCGCCGGTGATCATCTTCACACTGATCCCCGCTTCGTGACAGATTCTGATGGCTTCCCTGGCCTCTGGGCGGGGCGGGTCGATCATGCCCATAAACCCGGCAAATACAAGATCCCTTTCCGCTTCCCCCGACGAGAGTGTCCCGCTTTCGGGCAGGGGACGAAAGGCGAAACCGAGGACGCGCAGGGCTTTTTGGGCCATCTCCCGATTTCGTGCCAGGAGCTCTTCTTTTTTCGAGGCGACGAGCTCCTGCAAGCCTGATGGGCTCAACCAATAGCGGCAGCGCTCCAGGATCAGATCGGGAGCGCCCTTTGTGAAGAGCCAGCATTGTGCATCTCCCGGCTCCTTCCAGGGCAGATCCAACTCTCCGCAGTGTACGGTGCTCATCAGCTTGCGTGTGGAATCAAAGGGGTACTCGTGGATCCGGGGCATCACTGCCGCAAGTTGTTCGCGGTGCAGGCCGGCCTTGGCTGCAGCGGTGAGCAGCGCCGCCTCGGTGGGATCGCCGATTACTTTAAGCTGTTCCCCCTCCTCAATGAGGCGGGCGTCGTTATTCAGCAGCCCCATGGTCATGAGCAGGCGCAGGCGGCGGTCCTTCAGGGGATCTATAGCCCGTCCATTATGTATAAATTCACCTCTGTTTTTGTAGCCTTCTCCGGTGATGTGGACAGCGCCGCTACCGTAGTCCACCTGGCGGACAGTCATCTCATTTTGAGTCAGTGTGCCTGTCTTATCCGAGCAGATCACCGTAGCTGCGCCCAGTGTTTCCACCGCCGGCAGCTTGCGGACAATAGCCTGCTGCCTGGCCATGCGCTGCACTCCCATGGCCAGGACAATAGTGATGATTGCCGGCAACCCCTCGGGGATGGCAGCTACCGCCAGGCTGACAGAGGTAATGAACATGGGCAAGGTTTCATGTCCGCGCAGCAAGCCGAGGAGAAAAATGAAAGCGCAGAGGAAAATGGTGATTAGCCCCAGGCGGCGGGCAAAACGGTCCAGTTTCTTCTGCAGCGGGGTCTTCTCTAGGGGAGCAGCCTGGATCAACCCGGCGATATGGCCGATTTGGGTATCCATCCCCGTGGCGGTGACCAGGGCCCGGCCTCGCCCCCCTGTAGCCATGGTCCCCATGTGGACCATGTTCTGCCGCTCAGCCAGCGGTAGCGCTTCCGAGGCCGCGAAGGCTGCATCTTTCTCCACTGGTATAGATTCACCCGTCAAGGCTGACTCATCGATGCCGAGATTGGCGGCCTCCACCAGGCGGGCATCTGCTGGAATATAATCGCCGGCTTCCACCAGGATCAGATCGCCAGGCACCAGATTGCTGGCGGGGATCTCAAAAGGGGCCCCCTCCCGGATCGCCTTGGCTGTAGGAGCGCTCAATGTTTTCAAAGCGGCGAGCGATTTTTCGGCCCGATACTCCTGGACCACCCCCAGAACGGCATTGAGCAAGACCACGGCCAAGATCACGATGGCGTCAGTCGTCTCCTTGATCGCCAGCGAAACTGCCGCTGCAGCCATCAGCAGCAAGACCAGGAATTCCTTGAACTGGCCGAAGAACATTGCCCAGATGGTGGTTCCTTTTTGCTCCTGCAGTTCGTTAAAACCATGCTGCTTTAGACGCTGTTCTACCTGGACCTGGCTTAGACCTCTGCTGCTGTTGGATTCCAGGGCTTCGGCGGCGCTTTCGGCGTTAATAATGTACCATCTATCTTCCATAGGGTTGTCCCCTTCCAGTTAAATTGTTGCCTGCAGAAATAAAAAAAACCCTTAACATGAAATCATGCTAAAGGTCTGGCTGCTTGCCGGGTTGCAAGAGATGGACCAGGTATCTCTACCGGGATTGTTGATCCATCTGACAGGTTAAACCTGCCAGTTACTCCCCTTCACCTCGATTATAACGTCTGGATAGGCAGCGGTCAAGCTGCCGCATTTGG
>CAZQVX010000226.1:0-2687 GCA_964596845.1 uncultured Syntrophomonadaceae bacterium
CTTAGTGAGGTGTCGGTATGGCATCCAGGATAATCATCTTTATTATTGCTGTGCTGGTGGGGATTGTGGGGGCAAAAGCCAGGTCTGCCGGGAGGAGCGAGGGAAAGGATTCATCTTCTGAACCAGGCCGGGTCAATTCCGGAGTGAAAAGCCGCCCGGTCCCGGCAGCTTACCGCCCGCAGAGGACTGCGGCGGCCAGGGTTCAGCCCCAACCCACGGCGGAGGCCGGGAAAGCTGCACGGCCGGAGGCCCCGTCTACGACCGGGGCTCGAAGAGTTATCCCGGCGCCGGCGCTAAAACCGGGTCGCGATGGGGCTAAAGGCATCCCAGACAGCCTGAGTCGCATTTTTTGTGAAGAAGAACAGCTTCTGGCCGCATTTATATTTCACGAGGTGCTCGGTCCGCCGCGCAGCCTGCGGCGTTAAAAAGGTTTCGGAGGTGCGCTGAATGCCGGTTCAATTCCAGGACTATTACGAGACGCTGGGTCTCAAGCGGAACGCTACGGAAAAGGAAATCAAGGCGGCCTACCGCCGCCTGGCCCGAAAATGGCACCCCGACTTGCGCCCGGCCCATGAGAAAGACGAAGCAGCGGAACAGTTTAAACGGGTTAACGAGGCTTACGAGGTGCTCAAGGACACTGAAAAGAGGGCTCGCTACGATGAGTTAGGTAAGAACTGGCAGCAGGGAGAGGATTTTCAGGCCCCGCCCGATATGGGGGGCTTCCATTTTTATACCTCTGCCGGGGATCAGGGAGACGGCTTCAGCGATTTTTTCGAAATGCTTTTTGGCAGGGGCGGGCCCGGCGGCGCCGCCAGAGGCGGTTTTCGCACTGTCTCCAGGCGCGGTCCCGATGTGGAGAGCAACATTGAACTGACCCTGGAAGATGCTTACCGGGGCGTTTCCCGGTTGCTGCGCATTGCCGGAAGCGCTGTCTGTTCTCAATGCGGCGGGACCGGTCGCAGCGGTCAGAGCTTCTGCACTCGCTGCGGCGGTACCGGGGAGACGGCTGCGGAGAAAACCCTGGAGGTAAAAATACCGCCCGGTGTCCGGGATGGCAGCCGCATCCGCCTGAAAGGCCAGGGCGGCGAGGGACTGGGGGGCGGGCCGCCGGGGGATCTGTTTTTAAAAGTGCGCCTGCTGCCTCACCCGCGTTTTACCCTGCAGGGCAGCGACATTGAAAGCGAGGTGCGTCTGCGCCCCGACCAGGCGGCTCTGGGGAGCAGAGTCACCATGCCGACCCTGGACGGCCCGGTAGAGATGACAGTTCCCCCCGAAAGCGGTTGCGGCCGGAAGCTGCGACTCAAAGGGAAAGGCTTCCCTCTGCCCGGCCGGGGCCGCGGCGATCAGTATGTGCGGGTGGCCATTGATCTTCCCTCGCCCCTGACGGAAGAAGAAAAGGCACTTTACCGGCGGCTGAAAGAACTGCGGGAGGAGAGTGACACGAAATGAAACTGGTCCGGCTCTGCTATGAACATTACACTGGAGAAGAAAGGGTTTGCATTCGCACCCTGGAGCTGCGCCCCGCCCAGATCGAGCATTTTCAGGCGCTGGGGATGATCGAACTGGAGGATGACCAGATCAGCCTGGAGGATCTGCGGCGCATCCGCAAAGCCCTTCGTCTTCGCCGCTCCCTGGGGGTAAACCTTACCGGAGCCGCAGTAATTCTGGAACTGCTGGAGCGCATCGAAATTCTAGAAGATGAAGTTCGTACAATGCAGAAAGGCCGGGTGGAAGACTGATGGATCCAAACCGCTTTACCCAGAAATTACAGGAAGCGTTGTATGCGGCTCAGCAGACTGCCGCCGGCCGGAACCATCAGGCAGTGGGCACGAAGCATTTGCTGGCGGCCCTACTGGGCCAGGAAGAGGGGATTACCGCCCGCTTTTTACAGCAAGCCGGCGCCGACATGGCTGCATTGCGCCGGGAGTTGGAACGCTTGATCGAGCAGATCCCCCAGGTGACCGGTTACAAGGGCTCCATGCAGATTGAACCCACCCTGGCGCAGGTCCTGGCCCGGGCGGAGAGTGAGGCCGGGCAGCTCAAGGATGAATATGTCAGCGCGGAGCATATTTTACTGGCTCTGCTTGAAGTGAGTGAACCTGAGGTGCAGAAGATCCTGCGCCAGGCCGGGCTGAGCAGAGAGTCGCTGCTGCAATCTTTCCGCCGGGTGCGCGGGAGCCAGCGCATCACCAGCGATAATCCCGAGGGAACCTACGAGGCTCTGCTCCGCTATGGCCGCGATCTTACTGCACTTGCGCGGGAGGGTAAACTGGATCCTGTGGTGGGGCGGGATGAGGAGATCCGGCGAGTCATCGAGATCCTTTCACGGCGCACCAAAAATAACCCGGTGCTCATCGGCGAGCCCGGAGTGGGCAAGACCGCCATTGCAGAAGGACTGGCCCGGCGTATTGTAGCCCGGGATGTCCCCGAAGGATTGAAAGAAAAAAGTGTGATCACCCTGGATATGGGTTCACTGGTGGCCGGGGCCAAATATCGGGGCGAGTTTGAGGAGCGCCTGAAGGCGGTCTTAAAAGAGGTGCAGGAGGCTGAAGGGGCGGTAATCTTGTTTTTGGACGAATTGCACACAATTGTCGGCGCCGGGGCGGCCGAGGGCGCTATGGACGCCGGCAATCTGCTCAAACCGATGCTGGCCCGGGGAGAACTGCGCGCCGTCGGGGCCACCACCC
>CAZQVX010000227.1:0-1365 GCA_964596845.1 uncultured Syntrophomonadaceae bacterium
AAAAAAAACACCTACCGCAACTGGCTTTTGATTATCACCTCGCTGATCTTTTACGCCTGGGGCGAACCGGTGTGGGTTTTACTGCTCATTTTCTCTACCCTCTTCGATTACTTCAATGCGCTGCTGGCGGAGCGGTACCGGGGCGATTGGAAAGGCAAAGCCGCCGTCGCCCTGTCAGTAGCGGGAAATCTGCTCATCCTGGGGTATTTTAAATATTCAGGTTTTCTGCTGGGCAACGTCAATGCCCTTTTAGGCACGCAACTGCAGATTACCGCCTTCGGCCTGCCCATCGGCATATCCTTTTACACCTTTCAGACCATCTCTTACGTGGTGGATGTCTACCGGGGAGAGATCGAGGCGCAGCGGTCCTTTTTTAAGCTGCTGTTATTTGTCTCTCTGTTCCACCAGCTGGTGGCCGGGCCCATCGTGCGCTACAGAGATATTGCCGCCGAGATCGAGCACCGGGTGGAAACCCTGGAGCAGTTCACCTACGGAGTCAGCCGTTTCATCATGGGCCTGGGCAAAAAAGTGCTCATCGCCAACACGGCGGGGAGAATAAGCGCAAGCTTCCTCGGCACAGATTATGCCCGGCTGCCTGTGACCGGGGCCTGGCTGGGTATTACACTCTTTGCCCTGCAGATCTACTTTGATTTCTCCGGCTATTCCGATATGGCCATCGGCCTGGGGAAAATGTTCGGCTTTACCTACAAAGAAAATTTCAACTACCCCTACATTGCCGGATCCGCCACCGAGTTCTGGCGGCGCTGGCACATCTCTTTGGGCAGCTTCTTTAAGGACTATGTCTACATTCCCCTGGGCGGGAACAGGCGGCGTCATTTTCTGAACCTGTTCGCGGTCTGGTTTCTCACCGGGCTGTGGCACGGAGCGAGTTGGAATTTCGTGGTGTGGGGGCTCTATTACTTCCTCCTTATAGTTATCGAGAAAAAATTTCTCTTGCGGGCTTTTAAAAAGCTGCCGGCCATCGTCTCCCGGCTCTACCTGTGGGGGGCGGTGCTGGTGGGCTGGGTCTTTTTCTATCATCTGGACCTGGGAGAGGCGCTGCAGTTTTTAGGCGTTATGTTCGGGATAAAGGCCTCCGCTTTCTCCGGGCCGGAGGTGGCGATCCATTTCCTGAACAACGCCCTATTTCTGTTTATCGCCGCAGTCGCCTGCACTCCTTTTATGAAACGGCTGGGCGACAGATTACAGGGGCCGCTCTATGGAAACCGAAGTGAAATCGCTAAAGCGGGGAAGCTCGTGATTCCCCTGGTCAACATGGCTGTTTTTGTTCTCTCCATCATCTTTCTTGTTGGGCAATCGTACAATCCCTTTTTATATTTCAGGTTCTAGGGGCTGTGAGCAAAC
>CAZQVX010000227.1:1465-2687 GCA_964596845.1 uncultured Syntrophomonadaceae bacterium
TTACATAAATCTGCCGGAGGCGTAACTGAATGAAAAAGATGCGGATAGATGTTATATTTTTTCTCTTGGCTATTGCCTTCCTGGGGTTGGCCAATCTTCTGAACACAGCCAAACCCACTGTCTCGGAACTTGAACACAGAGCCCTGGAGAAAAGGCCGCTGTTAACCGTGCAGGCCCTTTTCAGCGGCGATTACTTTCGCGGCCTGGAGAACTATTACAGCGATACCTTTATCCTGCGTGACACCCTGGTCAGAACGAGCCGGGAGGTCCGCCAGGCATTTTCCCTCCTGGGTCCCGGCGTTTCACTGATCACCGCCCCCGAAGAGATGCAAGCCCCGCCCGAAAAGACGGTGGAGCCCTCGCCTGAAGAGCCCCCGGAGAGAGAAGAACCCCAGGAAAAGCCGCTCCCCCCGCCGCCCATCGGCGACGACGACGAGCAAAACGTGGGCTACTGGCTCGTCGTGGACGGCAAGGCGGTGCAGCTGTTCAAATTTAAAAAGGAGAACTTCGACTACTATGCCGGCATCTTGAACCGCTACCGGGAGAGGCTGCCCATGGATATTAAGATCTACTCCATGATCGCCCCCACCAACAGTGAGTTTGTCCAGCTGAAGAGATACAAGGAGATCACTGATTCGCAAAACGATGCCCTCTACTACCTCGACAGCAGGCTGAGCCGGGGCATCGGCTCAGTGAACGTCTACGACGCTCTGAGCAGCCGCACTGACGAATACATCTATTTTCGGACAGATCACCACTGGACCGCCCTGGGGGCTTACTACGCCTATTGCGCATTTATGGAGACCAGGGGAGAGAACCCTGTACCGCTGGAGAGATACCAGAGGGTTGATCTCGAGGGCTTCCTCGGCAGCTCTTACTCCAAGACCCTGGACAAGAGCCTGGAGAAAAACCCCGACACCCTGTCGGTGTATCTGCCCTTCACAAAACACGATTACACCATTTATTACGGCAGGGGACCGGAAAAGCGAGACCTCATCGATTTTCAATATGCCGAGAGCAAAACAAATAAATACCTCGTCTTTATCAGTTCAGGCGAATTGACCTGGGGCGTGATCAAAACAGAGGTGAAGAACGGAAAAAGCGTCCTGGTGGTAAAGGATTCCTTCGGCAATGCGCTTGTGCCCTTTTTACTGCCGCATTACGAAGAGATCTATGTGGTGGACTCGCGGTTCTACAATATCGGCGCAGCGGGTAAGAATAT
>CAZQVX010000228.1:0-2678 GCA_964596845.1 uncultured Syntrophomonadaceae bacterium
CCCCGTAAACCAGCCGCTCCACCCGCGCCTGCACCAGGGCGCCGGCGCACATGGAGCAGGGCTCCAGGGTCACATAGAGGGTGCAGCCCGGCAGGCGCCAACCACCGAGGATCCGCCCCCCCTCGCGAAGGGTCAGGATCTCGGCGTGGGCAGTGGGATCCTTTAGCTCTTCGCAGCGGTTCCGGCAGGCGGCGATCACCTTACCGTCCCTGACCAACACCGCCCCCACAGGCACCTCTCCACATAAATATGCCTTCTCTGCCTGCTCCAGGGCTGCCCGCATATACATAAAATCATTATTCTCGTATGCGCTGTCCATGCTGCTATTATAAACCATCCGGCACCGGCGGCAACCATGGAGGGAAGGGATCTGTTTTATTAAATAAACATGGAACCTGTGCCTGTCACTTTTCGGTTGATCTTACAGGATAATCAAACAGTATTATCTTGCATATCATTGTTGGGTTAAGGACATTTCATATAGTTAACCCCTTTCAGGAATTGAAGTCGTTTCAATTGGTCCAAAGGGGCCTTCTGCTATACGCGGATCTCCCTGCGGTGCTGCAAGTGAATGCCGATATGGCCGATCCCCAGAATCGCTGCCGAAATGATCATCCAGATCACTTTCCCGTAGATACCAAGCAATAGAAAGGCAGCAACGGGTAGTGTTGCGCCGGCAAGTGGGATGCCCAAGAAACTGCTGTAGAAGTCAGCCAGTGTCCGCCGGCTCCGGAAATACCTGATCCACCATCCTTCGTACAAAAGCATGAGCGCCGCCGCTGCAACGAGCCATAGCGACCTTGTCGACCACGGGCGCAGGTTGAAGTCCTTGAAAATAAGAGCTGTACAGGAAACAAGGATCTGCCCGGCGCGTTCAAAGATCAAGAGCACCCCGTTCTCGCCGGCAGAGCTGTAACCCTCGGGCCGGTGTCTCAGCCAGATCAGGTTGGGGATGAACAGCATCAGTAAGAATATCAGCCCTGTATACGAAAACCCCAGGCGCCCCATTGCCGGCCACTCCTAGTCAATCTTTTTGAAAACCACCGTTTCTTCCTTGAGCGAAATTTTCTCGACTTGATACCCGTACCGGGTCAGCTCTTTTTTATAGTTCAAAAAGGAATGATCCAGCCCGATCCCGGCTATCCTGCCAATCTCGCCAAAGGAAAGCTTGATCCGGGGGCAATCTTTTCTTTTCACATACTCCCACAAGGGGTCATATTTGCTCATGGATCATCCCTCCCAGATTTGCTGGGGCCGCTGCACAGGTTGCAGTTTATTGATCATCTCCAGCGCCTTTTGAATATCTTTGGCGATGAGCGGCTGCATGCTTTCTTTGTATCGCATCGGATCTGCATTGTAAAGCGCATTGACCACATATGCCCTGAGATCGGGCTTATATTCAACAATGGAGGGCAGCGCCTTGATGCACTGCCTTGCCGTAATGGGGCTGTCGTCCTGGACATGCTTCACATATAGATCAATGATCTCGTCGATTCGATTGTAAGCATCCCACCGGGCACCAGCGGCAATGAGGATGATCGCCCTGGCCCTGATATAGGAATTTGGACGATCAAGCATTTCTACAAAAACATCAAAATAGGAATAGACTGCAGCAGAGCGCTTGCTCTCATCTTCAAGCTGCTTCAGGCACTGATAAGCATGCTCATTATCGCTGCTTTCAAGTCCCTCCACAAGACTCTGCAGATCACCCAAAATGATCATCTCCAGTCCCGCGCATTCTCTTCAGTGCAGTTCCGCTGTGCTCCTCCTTGCCCGCGCTGGGAAGCGCCAATTCCGCAGCGCCCGCGGCAGCTAAAGATATTTGCTTGCCTCCCTGATGCTGAGAGGCGCCATCCTGCCCCGGTGCCTCTCGATAAAAGAGCGCACCCAAATCGGGTCTGTTTTGCTGTACTGGCGCAGGCTCCAGCCGATAGCCTTGTTGATGAAAAATTCCTTCTGCCCAAGGTTGTTGACGATAACCCTCTCCAGCAGGTCCCTGTCGGTCTTCTCCTTCAACATCAGCTGGTGGTCAATGGCAATTCTGCGCAACCAGATATTCTCGTCTGAGCTCCATCTTAAAAGAACGTCTTTCACTTCCGGACAGCGCAGTGCAATATCTCCGATGATTACATCAATGCCGTCAACGGTATCCCACCATGACTTGGTGACCGCCAGTTCGCGCAGGTTGGGGATATCGGCTGCTGCAAGCAATCTCCTGAGCCTGCTCAGGTAATCAACAGCCAGGTACTGAAACTCACGCTCGGGCTGCCCCCAGCATTCAAAAACGAATCCCCAATCGACGGCTAATTTATCCATACCTTTAAGACATTCCCGGGCAAGCTTCCTGCGTTCCGGTGTGGGAATGCCGAGGTAGGGAAATTGGCCGCGCATGTAGGCGCTCATAGGGGCGGCTTTTTCAGGGTTCGCCGCCGATCTGAATCGTTCAAAAATATCCAACGCTTGCCTCCCGGCAGCAGCTGCAATTACCGGCAAGTGTTCAGGAAACAGCGCCGACCTTTGCTTTTATTCGGCCGGGACCTGGACAACCCGGCAACATGGCGGCAATAGCCCCTGCCACCAGTATTCCCGATCAGCAGGTTGCAATGATGCCCCTGTAATTAGCTGGCCACCACTATTCTCTGACATATTCGGTTGCCTGCTTGCCCGTGATGTGTTCA
>CAZQVX010000229.1:0-2674 GCA_964596845.1 uncultured Syntrophomonadaceae bacterium
CACCGGGCCGGCGATTATTTGACAGCTCTCGACTGGAGCACCCGGGCCCTGGCCGGGGCCTCCCGCCGCAGCAGCATCCCCTTCAGCAGCCCCTGCCACCCGGCAGCGCTGCGGCACCGGATCAACCGCCTGAAAGGCAAAATTGAGCGGCAGGAGCCTTTGTCCAGGAGGGAAACTGTCGAATAAGATCTTTTTTGCCGCCGGATCGTAGAATCAGATCAACAATCCAACTGTTTTCAGGAAGGCTTGCCAGAGCCGCCGCCCGGTACCAAAGCCATGACCGTCCCTGCATGATGCCGCCCACCTGTGGAAAACTAAGGCTATCATTAATCCGAAATGAGGTATTCAGGTGCAGCGTAATGCTCTCTTGATAGCTTTTTGCCTGTTTTTGTTCCTTTTTTGCTCTGTCGCCGCTCAGGATTTTTTCAAAGGCAGCCCTTTTCCTCCAGAAAAGAATGAAGCGTCCTCTCTCCATTTTGTAGAAAGGTATAACCACCTTGCAGGAAAAAAGGCCCTCTATCTGAAAAACCCCCTGAGATCTTCTCGCACCAGCGATGATGAACCCGACTCAAACCCGGTTTCCCCGGAGACCAAAGAGGCCGAAAACAATAAAAAGCCGACTGCTGAGAAAGCGGGGAAAGCAGCAGATGCAGAGGCGGAACCCCGGGAAACAAAAAAACCCCATGCCGTCCAGCTGCCCGTTGAAGAAAAAAACAGCATCCACTTTCTTCTGATGGGGCGATGGTGGGATGACCCCGTCACAGAGATACTGGTGATGGTTACACTGATCCCGGGAGGCTGCGCCCGACTCACCTCGCTGGATCCGGCCATCGGAGTCCAACTCGAAGGAAAGCCCTGCCCCCTGGGGGAGATGCTAAAACGGGGGGGCACCCGCGAGCAGTTTCACCGGGCTGTATCTTCCTTAACGGGGCTGACTCCACAGTTTTATATCGATCTGAATTTACAGGGATTTATCGAGATGATCAGCCTGTTGCAACAAGAAAACCGGGGCGGCGGAGAGCCTTCCCGCGGTGGGAAAGTTTCATCTCCCGAGAAAAGTTTCGATGGAAATGAAATGCTGCTGCTATTGCATGATCCTGCGGCGCTCACTGAAACCAAGGAAGAATTGCTGATCCAACTTCTCCTTGCCGCCTGCGAGATCCAATTTTCGAAGCTGGGTTTTAAACTGCTCTGGATGGGCTATCACAACCTGAAGACTGATTTAAGCCTTGGCCGGCTCCTGGAGGTTAGAGAAATAACACAGGGGATCGCTCCGACAAATGTCACTTTGGTAGAGATCACCCCCTGATCTGCAGCCCAAATAATTAATGCGCAAAATTAATGATGGCCTTTCAGCCGGCTGTAGTATAATATGTATTATCTGCCGCCTGGTTTGCTGAACTGATCCTACTATAATAAGGAGAGATTTAATTGTATAGTCTTAACGATGATTGCCGATTTTCGGAGGATCCCTTTATCGCTGCCTTGAACTGGATGGAGAGATCAGTGGAACAACTGTCCCTTCCCGGGTCAGTTTACGAACAGCTGAAATCGATCGCCTTTTTGGCTGAGGCAGCCATCCCTGTCGAGATGGATGATGGGAATGTAAAGACATTTACCGCTTACCGCGCCCAGCATAACAACGCCCTGGGCCCCTACAAGGGAGGAATTCGCTTTCATCCCCTGGCTGCACCGGAAAAAGTAAAGGCTCTGGCTGTATTGATGACCCTCAAATGCGCCCTGATGGGTTTACCCTTCGGCGGAGCTAAAGGTGCAGTCGTCTGTGAACCCTCCAAGCTGTCATTTCGGGAAAAGGAAAGAATCAGCCGCAGTTATGTCAGGGCAATGGCGCCGCTGCTGGGACCGCAGCAGGATATCCCGGGTCCTGATGTGGGCACCGATGCCCGGGTAATGGCCTGGATGGCTGATGAATACAGCAGCCTTACAGGGAAAAATTGTTTAAATGCTTTCACGGGGAAACCACCGGGGCTAAACGGTTCTCTGGGCAGGGATGAAGCCACCTCACTGGGCGCTTTCTGCGCCGCGAAGGAGGCCGTTTGCGTCACCGGAAGAGCTTTAGAAAAAACACGGGTGGCTATCCAAGGATGCGGCAATGTGGGCGCCGGTGCGGCAAGACTTTTATTTGAGACCGGATGCAAGGTTGTAGCTCTTAGCAACAGCAAGGGAGCCATTTACAACCCCCGGGGGCTTGACATCCCAGCGCTGCTGGCTCATATAAAAGATACTGGTTTGACCAAGGGTTTCGCCGGGGGCGAGACGATTTCTAATAGCGATCTGCTGACTATCGACTGCGATCTGCTCATGCCCTCCGCCCTGGAAAACCAGATCACCGTCGCAAACGCCGCCGCAGTAAAAGCCCCCATAGTTGTCGAAGCGGCCAACGGACCCACCACCATGGAAGCCGGAGAAATACTTAAGGAAAAGGGTGTTCTGCTGGTTCCTGACATTCTGGCCAATAGCGGTGGGGTGACGGTTTCTTATTTTGAGTGGGTCCAAAACAACGAAGGATTTTTCTGGGATCTGAATACGATCAACAGCCGTCTTGAGAAGATGATGATACAAATTTTTCATGCCGTTTACCGCCTCGCCGGCGAAAAATGCGGCGGGGATCTGCGTCAGGCGGCTTATACCCACGCCGTCCAGCGAATTGCCG
>CAZQVX010000230.1:0-2669 GCA_964596845.1 uncultured Syntrophomonadaceae bacterium
GAACTCTTTACCAATATGCCCGATGCTCTCGGGGCCAGTCTCGCCTTTGTCCTGGTGCAGCACCTGCCTGCAGGCTATAAAAGTATTCTGGGTGAACTGCTGGGGCGGTGTACCGGTTTGCAGGCACGTGAAGCCGGGGAGGGGATGGCGGTGGCGCCCGGCACAATTTATACCGCCCCCCCAAATAGAGATCTCTCCATCAGACAGAGGCGGCTCTATCTGGAGAAACCGGCCGCACCCAGGGACCGGCACTTTCCCATTGATACCATGCTCCAATCGCTGGCCGTAGATCAGAAAGGGCTCTCAATCTGCATCATCCTCTCAGGCGGCGGTAGCGATGGGACGCAGGGGTTAAAGGCGATCAAGGCGAAAGGCGGCATGGCTATAGTTCAGGATCCCGCCACCGCTGAAACAAAGGGCATGGTTCAGAGTGCCGTTGCAACCGGGTTAGCTGACTTTGTGCTGCCCCCCCGGGAGATGCCGGCACAGCTGACCGCCTATCTAAGGAATGTCATGCAGAGAAAGTTTCAGCCGGCTGAGCCTTTACCGCCCAAATCCGAAAAGATCCTGGTCGAGGTTTTGCGGCTGCTGCATGCCCGGACAGGACATAACTTTGCCGGCTACAAACAAAACACTATCCTGCGGCGGATCGAAAGACGTCTGGCTGTGAGCCAGATCGACAACCTGGCTGACTATCTGCGTTACATGCAGTCAAATGAACTGGAGGTCCAGGCTCTTTTCCGGGAACTGCTGGTGGGTGTGACGGGCTTTTTCCGGGATCCTAAAGCTTTCCAGGCTCTTTACGATAAAGTGCTGCCGCACATCCTGGCCGGGAAAAAAGCCGGAGAGGTTACCCGGATCTGGGCGGCCGGATGTTCCACCGGCGAAGAAGCCTATTCACTGGCCATATTGGTGAAAGAGTACCTGGAAGAGATGCACCAGGATGTTAAGGCGCAGATTTTTGCCACTGATATAGACATCCGGGCCATTGAGCAGGCCCGGCGGGGCCTTTACCCTGCCGGTATTGCAGCTGAGATCTCCCCAAAGCGGTTGAGGCGATTTTTCAGTCGTGAAGAGGACGGCAGCTACCAGATCCAGAAGACCATCCGCGAGATGATTATTTTTGCAGAGCACAATGTGACCAAAGATCCTCCTTTCTCCAGAGTGGATTTGATCAGCTGCCGCAACCTTATGATCTACCTCGATGCGGAACTGCAAAAAAAGGTGCTGCATCTTTTTCACTATGCGCTTCTTCCCGGGGGCTTCCTATTCCTCGGCACCTCTGAAACAACCGGTAATCCTGACTTATATATACCGGTGGATCGGAAATGGAAACTTTACCGGCGTAAGAAAGATAACTTTCTAGTCTCTGATAAAATGATGCTCCCTTTAATTAGACAATTGTCTTTTCAGGATACTCTCTCCTTAACTGTTCCCCCGGTAAATAAGCCCGGCGGAGGCCTGGCTCAACTGGTGCGGAATGCGCTTCTGCAGGATCATGCGCCGGCCTGTGCGGCGATCAATCTGCAGGGAGAGATCCTCTATATCCATGGCCGCACCGGCAGGTACCTCGAACCGGCTTCCGGAGCCATGAGCCACAATATTCTGAAGATGGCTCGGAGAGGTCTAAAAAATGAACTGGCCGCCGCCCTGCGCCGGGCCGCAACCCAAAATGAGCCGGTTTCCTACACCGGTTTGCGAGTCAATACGAATGGCGCCGCCATCACGGTAAACCTTACGGTCAGGCCGCTGGTTGCGGATGCCGCCGAACCGCCGGGTATGCTGCTTGTTGTATTTGAGGAGGCGCTATTCTTTGCCGGCGGTGACTTCAGTGAGGGCGCCGCCGCTGCATCTGCGGCAGGAGAGACCACCTCCATGAGTGAAATAGCAGCGGCCTTGGAACGCGAACTGCAGAATAAAGACGAGTACCTGCAAAGTGTCATCGAGGAGCTGGAATCGGCCAACGAGGAGCTGCAGTCGACTATTGAGGAATTTCATGCCACCAATGAAGAGCTGGAGACTTCCCGGGAAGAGCTGCAATCAGTAAATGAAGAGCTGGTGACGCTGAATGCAGAACTACAGGCAAAAAATGAGGAGCTGACCCACGCCAACAATGATATGAATAACATGCTCGCCGGCACCGGTATCGGCACCATATTTGTCGACCATGAACTGCGCATCAAACGTTTTTCGCCTGCCGCGACCAAAATAATCAACCTGATTCAGAGCGATTTGGGCCGGCCCATCGGACATATTGTTTCTAACCTGGTGGGATACGACCGCCTTGAAGAGGATTTGCAGGGCGTTCTGGACACCCTTGCCCCGAAAACGGTGGATGTGAGGGCAAAAGGCGAGGCGTGGTACCGGTTGAACATTATCCCCTACCGCACCATTGATCATGTCATCGAAGGTGTGGTGATCAATTTTATCAATATCACAGACATGAAAAAGATGCAATCACTGAGCCGCCTGGCCAGCGCTGACGCATGTCCCTAAAAACCCATACCTGGAGGGGATTCCCTAGGGTTTAGAAAAAACTTTTTCGAAAAAGGGCTGGACAAGCCCATATCTCTATGAGACAATTAGTGTGGGACACTATGGAAGGGGGCCCACACTATGGGAAACCAGTTAGTTGCACCGGTCCTGTTATGCGGCAGATACTTCAACCT
>CAZQVX010000231.1:0-2660 GCA_964596845.1 uncultured Syntrophomonadaceae bacterium
TGTTTGCCTTATGAGCCAAAGTGTCTGACCCCATGGCTCAAGGTGGAGGGGGCGCTTTTGCCTTTTGAGCCAAAGTGTCTGACCCCATGGCTCATGACCCCATGGCTCATGGCTTCTGACCGGCGGTTACTCCACCTTCAGCCTTCCGGTGCCGTCCAGGTTCATGCGGTAGAGACAGCCGTCATCGTCAATATTGATGTAGTAGAGCCATTGTCCGACGATGAAAATCCCGCCGCAATAATCGTTGCCCAGCACTGTGTCGGCGCTGCCGTCGGGCTTGACCCGGCAAATTTCGCCGCTGTTTACCCTGCTGTAATATATCCAACCGCCGGCGCAGTTCAAAAATGCCGGCTCAATATCGCCCATTCTGGTCGCGGCACCGCCTGATGTACCAAGTCGGTACAATGACCGGCCTCCCATGTAAAACTCTGTCTCCAGGATGTCCCCGACAAAATATAGGCTGTCTTCAAGAAGGTTTATAAAATAAACATCGTTCTCATAAATAACACTTCGCCCGCTGCCGTCAAGGTTGGCTCTGCAGAGTTGCGGCAGCTCCGCAAATTCCCTGTAGTAGATCCTATCACCGCCCACAGTGAAGAAATCAGAGTGCTGATGCGTCAACTGCCTCTTGTCGCTGCCGTCAAGTGCCATACTGTAAATGCAAGGTGCTTCCGTATTAGCCAGCTGGTAGTAAAGCCTCTCCCCTTCCAGCTGCAAGTTTGCCGCAGGATCAGCGCTGATAACCTTGCGGCCGCTGCCGTCAAGGTTTATCCGCACGACGGGCCCGTAGATGATCATGACATACTCCCAACCCAACACTTCATCGTAAATTGTCTCCGGCTCACCCATAGCCACGTAATAGAGGTAATGCTCCGTCGCATTAATGTACTGAGGAACATCGTCGCTTAATTTAACCCGCCCGCTACCGTCAGGAGCGGCAGAGTAAAGCTTGCCCCCGTCTGCCGGGCTGCCGTAGTAAATCTTACCCCCCTGCAGAGCCACCAGCCCGCCGTTTAAAATATTGCCTGCGCCGCTGTCAGCCGCTTCTCCCTCGCCCGGCCCTTTCGGCCCCTCCGGCTCTTCCGGACTTTCCGGACCCTCCGTCCCCTCAGCGGGCTCGCCCGGCCCGGAGGTCCCGTTTTCTCCAGGCTCATCTTCTCCGCCGGGCGTCTCTTTGAGCGCACATCCCCCCGCCAGGCAGAAACAGAGGACTGCCGCCACGAGCACTACCGTAAGCACAAAAAACTTATTCTTCATTTGCCCGCCCCCTTAAGCTGTAATGAACGGCAAGAATACAGTAACCGACAACCGTCCATGATTTATCTAGAGCATACCCTGGTTCTTTACGCAACCGGCTATTTCATCTTCTCCTTGGCCAGAGACCGGCCGATGAGCAGGCGCTGGATCTGGGCCGTCCCCTCATAGATCTGAAAAACCTTTGCATCACGCATCAGTTTCTCCACAGGGTAATCCTTGACATAGCCGTAGCCGCCGAAAATCTGAAGGGCGTCCGTGGTCACGCGCACGACCATATCCCCGCAGAAGACTTTCGCTATGGCCGCCTCCTTGGAGTTGTCCAGCCCCTGGTCCGCCTTCCAGGCAGCGTTCCAGGCGAGCAGCCGGCCCGCCGCGATATCTTTGGCCATATCCGCCAGCATGAACATGATCCCCTGGTTCATAAAAATGGGCATTCCGAACTGCGCCCGCTCCAGGGCATACTGCGTCGCTTCGTCCAGGGCCCTGCGGGCTACCCCCACCGCGGAGGCGCCCACCCCGGGACGGGAATGGTTGAAAGTCTGCATGATTATCCTGAAGCCCTCGCCCTCTTCACCGAGCCGGTCGGCCTCGGGAACAACCACCTCGTCAAAGATTACATCGGTGGTGTCGGCTGCGCGCTGCCCCATTTTATCCTCCTGTTTGCCCACAGAGACGCCGGCAGCGCTGCGCGGAACCACAAAAGCGGTAATGCCCCGGTGCCCCTTAGAGCTGTCCAGCGTGGCAAAAACTATGTAGTAGTCGGCCACCCCGCCGTTGGTGATAAAGCATTTGCTGCCGCTGATGACATAGTCTCCACCCCGGCGCTGCGCTGTGGTGCTCATCGCCGCCACATCGGAGCCCGCCTCCGGCTCGGTCACGCAGAGTGCCAGCAGCTTCTCTTCGCGGCAGACCGCACCGAGGTATCTCTCTTTCTGGGCCTCGCTGCCGCGGTTGATGAGCGGGATCGCCGCCAGGCTGTTGATGGCGATGCAGGCTGATATCCCCGCGCAGCCCGCCGAAAGCTCCTCAGCGACAAGCAGCTGTTCCAGAGCCCCGAGCCCGCCCCCCCCAAACTCTTCAGGGACCGGGCCGTAGACCAGGCCCGCTTTGAAAGCTTTCTTCACGATTTCACGGGGGTAGTCTCCACTGCGGTCGTATTCCGCCGCCGCCGGAATGATCTCCGCCTCTGTAAAATCACGGGCCATTTTTTGAATGGCTTCCTGCTCGGGCGTCAACGAAAAATCAATCATGACTGACCTCCTGTAAATATTAATGGCATTACCGGCGGGATGCAAAATTAAGCCACCTTATGCAGCCCCCTCCAATTATATCGTATTGGAAAGATATCTGTCAGCCAATTAAAAATCTTCAGCACCGCCGCCCCGCTGCCGGCCAGGCCGCCC
>CAZQVX010000232.1:0-1566 GCA_964596845.1 uncultured Syntrophomonadaceae bacterium
AAGTCATCTGCAGAGACGAAAGGGTGGTTTCCAGCTCCGCCATCTTTGATTCCACCAGCTGTGAGCTCAGGACCAGCTGCAGCAAGCGCTTGCCGCCCCTGTTTAGATGTCGGGAATGAGCAATATCGTCAACTACGTTCGACACCAGGCCAAGGTAGTCATAATCGCTATAGGCCGGGTTCCAGTCCAGGGGAACATTGAGGAAGACCCCCTTGTGGGCGTCTCTCCCTTCCCGCCAGTGGGCATCGATATGCTCGACAAATCCTCTCTCCTCCGGAAGCAGCTTGGATATCTCTTTTTGCCCGCAAAACAGAGCCCGCCGGGATACTGCGGTGATCGTCGGCAAAAGTGCGAAGACGGCTCCCTCCCTGAAGCTGTTCAGCCCCCTGCCCGACAGGTATTCCCGCACGGAGAACCATTCCCGAAACCCCATTCCATCCATGCATAAGAGCACCTTGCGTCTGCCCGAAATGCTGCCCAGGAAATGCATGACCTGATCCATGGTGACAGGGTGCTCCCGGTAGCTGAGATAAAAAAGCCCGCTGTAGTGGTTGTTGATATATATGCCAAACATTTTGTCAATCTTCGCATCAACTTCATCATGATCCGCCAGCTCAACTTCATTCAGATTTCTAAGGTAGCCGCAGCGGCCCCAGAGGGCGGCCAGTTCGGGCCAATCCACGGTATCGGCTGAAAGCGCTTTCCTGATCTCTTCCCACAGCGCCAGGCATTCCTCCCCCGCCGAGGGCGCCTTCTCCAGGACCAGGCCCACCTGCAGCCAGGGATTCGCCGCAAGCAGCTGTGCAAAAGATTCGTACCCCGGCTGCCGGCAGGGCGCCAGCCGGCCTTCCATAAACAAACCGGCCACCAGTTCCTTTAGCTGCGGCCTGGAAAAATCAACCGCAGGGTTTTCCCCCGCCGCCATGGCCGCCACATAGGCCTCCCACTGTTCGGAAAGCCAGCGGAAAAAGCCGCTGCGCTCCGCCCAGGTTTCTGCAGGGAGCTCCAGCCCCTTATTCTTGAGATATTCATGCAGCGCAGGGGAGAGAGTCTCCTCCTCCCGGTAAAACGCAGCCAGCAGCGCCGCCGCCCCGGTGAGATCGCTCACCGCCGCCAGATTGATCCCGAAAAGCCACTGGCAAATCAGATGCAGCGTTTCAGCAGCGCCCGCTTCACCCAAAAAGCCCCTCAGTACACTGTATGACTCATATATTTCCTGGTAGCTCGACGGAAACTCTTTCAACACAGCGATATCCAGCCCGGGGAACAGCTCCCTCAACCGCCAGGTCACCATGCAGGCGGATCTTTCCACGTCATAGGGAATGTGCCCGGAACCGGCAGGTTTGAAGACAACGGCGCGCCGCCCCATATCCCTGTGATCTAGAAAGGCGCGCAGGGGCAGCTCACCCCGGTAGTCATGGAGGGCAAAATGCTCTCCCAGGCGACCCCGGACAGCGCCATCCCGCCCCAGGGAATCGTCGCGCCAGTAGGCACGCGCGGGCAGGTAATCCTCGCTGGCCTCGGTTTTCATCTCGAACATGACGATCTGGTTCCGCTTGAAACCGG
>CAZQVX010000232.1:1576-2659 GCA_964596845.1 uncultured Syntrophomonadaceae bacterium
ATTACCAGGTCGCTGAAGGTCTGCTCTATCTTCCCAATCAGCGGATCAAACCAGGACTGCATTACGAATCAAACTCCACATAGGCAATTTGCAGGCGCTCCAGCGAGGGCACAATCAAAAGACGCCGGTCCAGCTCACGCTGTTTTTCCCGTCGCCCCTGCTCCATCTCCCGCATTTTGGCCTCTCTGATATTATCCACCGCCACCCGCCGGATTGATGCTTCCTTGTCCGCATAATACTTCTGCATTTTCCCCTCCGCTTCCCTGACCCTCTCCTCGATGTTTGCCCTCAGTTCGTGGAAGAACTCCTTCGCCCGCCCTTCGGCCATGGCGTCGGCCTGGCGGCAAAGAGGCTGCAAATCGCAATGGCGCCCCCCCACATCCAGCTCTTCGGCCTCGAGATCATCCATCCCTGCAAACCAGCGGCTGATGCGCTCCCGCTTCGCCCCGTCAACACCTACAAAACAGGGAATGACATATTCCCGGGGCCGGTCGACGTAGTTGCACAGGGTCAGGCAGTAGATCATCAGGTAACCCTTCTCCCCGGCAAACCTCTTCTCCTTTACCAGAAGCCTTGCCGTGACATCTTCAGCCAGGCTCTCATCAAGCCGCTCAACCAGCTGCTTTACATAGGGATGGCTCAGGCTGAGCAGCATGGTTTCTTCATGATCCTGATTGTGGCGTGCCTCGAAGGCAACATTGGAAAGACGCCTGCCGCTCAGGGGATCGTCAAAGCGGAAGGCCCCGGGCCTGCCCCGGTAGCGCTCCAGCTGCCGCCCCTCCATCCGAAGGTAGCGCTCTATAAGCCGCCTGGTCTGCTCCCGGCATCGCTCCAGTTCCCGGCGGTTCACAGTATATCCATCCGCCGCACCGCTGAAAGGCAACAGCAGCTGCCCCCGGCTGATGATCTCCCGGGCTCTGGAGTAAATATCCTGGGCCAGCGCTTCCAGCCCGGCAGCCTCCTGTTGTCGCTTGAGCACGGCATCGATATAGATATTTTCAAAGCTGAATTCATCCTGCAAGGTGCTGAGGATGTCGGCCAGCTTGTCTTCACCATCCTGGAATTCCTGCTTGATGGTGCACA
>CAZQVX010000233.1:0-2645 GCA_964596845.1 uncultured Syntrophomonadaceae bacterium
GGGAGCAGGTTTTAAGCCTGCAGGAATTAGGGGAAATCCGGGAGCCGGGCACCTATGGCCCTTCGGATCTGGAGGTGGTGGATGGCTCACTTACCATCAGCGCAGCGGGGGTCAAGCTGCAGAATACCCGGGTAAAAGGTGATCTCATTATTGCCGAGGGTGTGGGAGAAGGCTGCGCCGATATCTGCAAGGTGACGGTAGAGGACAGGGCTTTGGTCCAAGGCGGCGGCGAGAACACGGTGGTCTTCGAAGATGCGATGATCAATCATCTGGTCATCGACAAAGAAGAGGGCAAGGTTCGAGTTGTCCTGAAGGGGAGCACCGTGGTCGAGAAGCTGACCATACTGGGTCAGGCCTGCCTTTCGGCGGTTGAACTCTCTGCGGCAGGATCGGTCAAGGAGATATCCATCGAGACCGGCGAGGAGACAGAGCTCGAAGGTGATTTTGACGCGGTTTTCGTGGCGGCGTCTGAAGCCCGGGTTATCTTTCTGGACGGGCAGATCAAAAACCTGCGCAGCGGTAAAGAGGCCCGGGATGCTGTTATTACCCTGAAAGAAGGGGTCGTGGTTGAAACACTGGAGCCCGGAGCGCCCCTGGAGGTGGCCGGTGCGGGGGCCGTTAAAGAAGTTAAGGTGACAGCGCCGGGGCTGTGCAAATTGTCCGGCAGCGTGGAGAAAGTTACTGCCGGCGGCCGGGGGATCTTTCTTGAATTCGGCCGGGGCCGGACTGAAACCCTGCTGGTGCAGGCCTCTGCGGGGACGGTGATGATCCATTTAGCCCCGGGGGCGAAGCTGGGCTACCTGGAGCTGAACGGAGCGGCCGGGATCACGGGGGGCGGCGCCGTCGAGCGGGTCCGGATTAATGTGCCCGGTGTGACCATAGATGAGAGCCCCGGCAGTGTGGAGCTGGGTGAAGGAATCAAGGCGGAAGTGGCGGGCAAGGAGATTGCCGCGGAGAAAAAACCGGAACCGGCGCCCGCGCCGGTGAAGCCTGCGCCCAAACCGGCGCCGGCAAAGCCCGTTGCGCCGGTGAACCCGGTGAAGGAATTTAAAGTTGGAGATTTAACACCCGGGAAAAAGGTGGTAACGGTAAAGCTAATCTATTCGGATCCCCAGAACTATCGCGTCACAGTTGGAAAAACTCCGCTGAATTATTACCCGGATCTGAAAGGTTTCGGCGGTGAGGTTCCTGAAATTGACGCGAAGATCGGCAGCGTTAAGGTTGCCAAGAAATAGCGGTCGTTTCCGGGGAGAAGGAGACATAATGCAAAAACGCCGGTATATAAAAATGTTGGGATTAATCTCAACCGCAATAATAGTGATTTTGTTTTCTGCCTCTACCGCTTCTGCGGCGATAAACGGTTATGTGACCAGGAACGACAGCGACAAATATTACGAATATGACTATAATACCCTGGTGGATTCTTACGTGGCGCATCTCTTGGGAGCTTCCGCAAAAGTTTATTCAGATTACAGCAAAAAAACTATGCATGCTTTTATCGATGACAAAAACGGCTATATCGATTACCAGGATGTCTTGGATGCCTACGTTAAAGCCATCCTCGGGTCCAAAAGTTTTGATCCCGACAAATACACCGCCGGCAGCAAGGCTAAAAAGGCGGTCATGCCGGAGAAGCTTTACGTGGTCACCCTGGGGAGCGACGGCAAACTTAAATACACCAAGAAGATCCTCGATGCGGCGGCGGATCTGCTGGCTGCGCTGAACAGCGCCAAAAACGAAGCTGAACTGGAAGCGGTGATCACCTCCAATGCGAAAGATATGGACCTTGATCTGGCGCCTTTCAACAAACTGAACCGCTACAGCCAGTTGGCGGTCCTGAGCGAAGTCCTGGCCAAGAGGCCGGCCCAGGGCTTCGCCACTTTAGCCAAATTCAAAAGTGTTTTTAATGCTGCGGTGGCGGCGGCGCCCCCGGTGCTGGAGGCTGCCCTTAAGGCGGTGAACGAGGCTGCTACTGCGGCAGCCATGAAAAAAGCCTTGAGCGACTTTGGGGCAGTCCTGGAGCTGGGGCTAAGCCGCTACAATCTGAAGACGGCGGAGGAGGACGCTCTGGCCGCCCGGCTGCTCAAGCTTAAACCCTTTGCTTCAGCCAAAGAGCTGCAGGCGATTTGCCATACCTCGGTTATGGTCGTCCGTTCGGGCTATGTGATCAAGCACACGCGCTACAGCCGTACGTTAAAGCAGATGCTGGATATCCAGATGGGCCTGAGCTATCCGCCTCAGACAGACACTTACGGGGGCGGCTGGAAGAATGCTCTGCGGAAGGACGTGGACTATTACGTCAATCCCTATAACTTCATCGATGCGGATTACGACGGCGCAGGGGCAAAGTCAGTCAGGATCACCGCCGAGCCCAATCTGAAAGTCAGGGAGCGCCCCACCACGGCGAGCGTCCAGCTAAAAGATGCCGGGGGCAAACTTATCAGTGTCTGGCAGAACGAGGTATATGCCATACTGGGGCAGTCCCAGGCTGAGGCGGGCACCGCCGCGGGGACGGAAGGCGCCTGGTATAAGATCCGGGCGAGCGGCAAAGAGGGCTGGGTCTGCGGCAAATACTGCAAGGTGGTCACAGGCTCTTCTTCCGTCACCTCTATGTTCCAGTTCCTGGTGCTTTCGGGAAGCGCCGG
>CAZQVX010000234.1:0-2645 GCA_964596845.1 uncultured Syntrophomonadaceae bacterium
GACGTTCTTTTTGCTTCCATGGTCAGTTGGGGGAAGCAGGGGGGCATTCCTCTTTTTGCTTACAATAGAGTAAAAAGGACGTTTTTTTGGCTTTATGATGATTATATGATAAAATATTCAAAAAAGTGGATGTGGTATCCAGTGGCAAGAACAGCGAGAAGAAAGTCTGCTAGTGGTACTTACCATGTTGTTTTAAGGGGAAACAACAGACAGGATATCTTCCATGACGAGGATGATTTTAAACGTTTTCTGAATATACTGCTAAGGAAAAAATCAGAAAAAGAGTTTTCAGTATATGGCTATTGTTTAATGAACAACCATGTCCACTTATTGTTACGAGAAGATACCGATAAGATTTCGCGGATTATGAGCAGGATAGGAACCAGTTACGCATGGTGGTACAACCGCAAATATGATAGAAGCGGTCACGTATTTCAGGGGAGATATGGAAGCGAATGCGTGGAAGATGATATTTACCTTTTGACAGTAATAAGATATATACACAACAATCCAGTCAAGGCAAAAATGGTTATTGCAGCCGAAAACTATCCCTGGAGCAGTATTCATGCGTATTGTGAAGGCAGGGGTTATCCTGACGGACTGACCGAAACAGAATTCATTCTAGGAATATTTCATGAAAAGAGAACGGAAGCAATAAAAGTGTTTAAAGAATTCATGCAGCGGAAGAATGAGGACCAATGCCTCGAGGATCAAACCAAAATGCAGAAAACTGACAGCGAAGTGAAAGCCGAAATACAAGCCATTATGAGCGGTGGACCGGTAGAAAAGCTAATAGAATTGGAAAAATCACAACGCCGTAAGATATTGCAAATAATCAAGAAAAGCGAAGGGGTAACACAACGTCAAATAGCGCGTGTAACGGGAATCAGCCAGAACATTGTGTTCAAGGCATAACCGCAGGAAGCAAAAAGAACGTCCCCTTGCTTCGGTAACCGCAGGAAGCAAAAAGAACGTCCCCTTGCTTCCCAATAAAAACAGGCAGCCCATAAAAAAGGAGGTTTTTTTGAATGGCAATTGAGGTGAAGCGGGTCGCTGTTGTTGGAGCGGGGAATATGGGTCACCAGATCGCCATCTGCTGCGCCCTGGCCGGTCTGGATACAAGCTGCATTGATGTAAGCGCGGAGCAGCTTCAGAAAGCGGAATATTTTTTTAAGAAATATCTCCCCGACCGTGTAGCCAAGGGGAAGCTCTCCCAAGGGGAAGCCGGCGAGGCGGAGGCAAGACTTCGCTTTACGAACAGCCTGGCTGAAGGGGCCGGAAGCGCCGATTTTGTCGTCGAGGCGGTCACAGAGAAGCTGGAACTTAAAAAGGAGCTTTTCTGCAACCTGGATCAGCTTTGTCCCCCGCAGACCATCCTGGCGACAAACAGTTCATTTTTTGTCAGCTCTCTACTGGCTGCAGAGACCGGCCGGCCGGCCCTCATCTGTAACATGCATTTTTTCAACCCCGCCCTGGTTATGAAGTGCGTTGAAATAGTCAAGGGGCCGCATACATCTGCAGAAACCGCCGCAGCGGCTATGAATCTGGCCCTGAAAATGGGGAAGAAACCGGTGCTGCTTCACAGAGAGATCTACGGCTTTCTGGTCAACCGGATCCTGCGCCGGATCATCGACGAGGCTCTCTTTCTGCTGGATACAGGCGTCGCCTCTGCGGCTGATATTGACAGTGCTGTGACGAACGCCCTGGGGCATCCCATGGGCCCCTTTACGCTAATGGACCTGACGGGGATTGATCTGAGCTATCATGTCGCTATGGAGCGCTACCGGGAAACCGAAGATCCCGCCGATAAACCTTCGCCGGCAGTAGTGGAAAAATATATCAGGGGCGAGTGGGGCCGGAAAAAAGGCCGCGGATTTTACGACTACGAAAAAAAGGCCTAGTTTGAACAAGTCATCACTATACCCCCGGAGGCATATCAATTAAGAGAAATAAATGCCGAAGGGGGTTATCTGTGTTTTCGCAGTGGACTACCCTGAGTGCCGCCGATATTTGCCGCCGGATGGGCACGCCTCCGGAAAGGGGGCTTACGGATCTAGAGGCGGAGCAGCGGCGGCGCCGCTGGGGCAAGAATCTGTTAGCTGCCGCCTCCCGCATCTCCCTGCCTCTGCTCTTTTTAAACCAGTTCAAAGATTTCATGGTCCTGGTCCTGCTGGGGGCGACCTTGCTGGCGGCGGTGCTGGGCGAGATTTCAGATGCCTTCACCATTCTGATCATCGTGCTGCTGAACGCGGTCCTCGGGCTGATCCAGGAGTACCGCGCTGAACGCTCTCTGGAAGCCTTGCAAAAACTGGCCTCGCCGCGGGCCCGGGTCATGCGGGAAGGCCGGCTGCGCGTCATCCCCGCGGCAGAGGTGGTTCCCGGTGACCTCATTTATCTGGAGGCCGGCGATAGGGTCTGCGCCGACATGCGGCTGCTCGATACCCAGGCGCTGACGATAAACGAAGCTCCGCTAACAGGGGAATCAGCCGCCATTTTCAAAAGGGCCGGTGAACTGACCTTTGCTCCCGCCTCTCCGGGCGATGCATGGAACATGGCCTTTAGCGGCACCGAAGTGCTGGCGGGGCGAGGTAAAGGCCTCGTTGTGGCCACGGGCATGCAGACCGAGATCGGACAGATCGCCCATA
>CAZQVX010000235.1:0-2618 GCA_964596845.1 uncultured Syntrophomonadaceae bacterium
AGAGCTCCCAAGCATCAGCGGCTTTGTCGGATACTGCGGCAACCTCGATATCCGGACTCTGCTCCAGCGCATGAACCAGAGTGCTGCTGAGCAAATACTGATCCTCAATCAGGACAACCTTCATCTTGCCGAAACCTCCTACTGCAGCCCTAATATGGAGAAAGCGGCTTTTCGTAAAAAAGATGCGCCCCGACCCATCCATGATAATGCGCCGGCTTTGCCGTCGGCGCACCAGAGTTTCTCTTAGCTGTAGAATCTGCCCAACCTGTTAGTCGTGCTGCGATCGCTTTTTTTGTTTGTATTTGCCAAAAGCTAAATATACCGCCGGGGCAAGGACAATCACCCCTCCACAAATTATCCATGGCCATGCGGTGAAGCCGGGTTCCTTATTATCACCGGGCGGCCCGGGGCTCAGACCTGCATGTTCACTACCGCTTTCATCATGAGGTTTTGCCTCTTCCTTGGCTGGATTCTGCGAACTGCCTTGCCCGCCGCCGGTCGTCTCGGAATCGGGTGCGGTTTTCAGCGGGGGAGTAACAGTGTAACTTGTGGCCCCTTCTTCTGCGGTCCCCTGACCGGTGTTCTCTTTCTCACCTCCGGCAGGATCATCGCCCGCAGTCCCCTTGTCGCCACTTTCCTGTTCACTGCCCTGCGGAAGTTTCCCCTCGCCGTTTGGAAGCCCTAGAGCCTCAACCTGGAGCGAGCGCACGTCCTGATCAAAAAGAAGCAGGCCCTCAATGGTGGGCCGGAAAATACCGCTTTTCTTCATGGTAAAAGTAAGCCGGCAAATTTCGCCGTCTTCAGTAGTCAGGCTGCTTCCTGAAGCCCACACCACTTTTATACTATTCTCCGTAAGGCGCAGGTTGCGGATAAACATAAAGCCACTAATAACTTTCCCAGGATCGGCCTTCTCAACATCCGCCAGGTCGGAATCGTAAAGAAGAACAAACTCCCCCCCCGAAATACCTTCTACCCCTTCGAGGTCGGCAAGACCCTGGATATCTACAACTGTCTCTACGGTTTCACCTTTTTTGCCTGTGACTTCATTCACCGTCAGCGTACAACCAGCTGCAGCCACTCCTGCAATACCTAATATGGCCGGAAATAGAGCTGCAATTGTTAGAACTATTTTTTTCGTTAAGTTTCCTCTTTGATGCCTGTCTACTTGCTTGCGGTTTCTTCTTTGCAACTGTTTTACCTCGATAAATAATGATCTTTTTATCCAGACAAAAACTAAACCTATCTACCAGGTATTTCTAACTATACTTATACAAATAGTAGGGTATTCCTGCCTTTACCGGTAATGATTTAATTATTTCGTCAACAAATAATAAGTTTTTGGCGGTATATTTACAAAGGCGAAAGAGCTTCAAGACCCGCGACATGGCGGAGAACAGCGATGGCATCGGCAGCGTTGATCCGGCCGTCGCTGTTGGCATCGGCTGCCCGGATCTGTCTCGGAGACAGTTGGAGCAGCGAAGCGACATAGCGCAACAATTGAACAGCATCGACCACGTTGATGACACCGTTATCATCAAGATCACCGGTTAGTAAGCGATCATAATTTAGCGCAGCCAGGGCATCAACAAGGCCGTAGCCGAAACCGTAGTTGGGCCATTCAGGATAACCGGCATCCGTCAGGGGAATAGCGGTATCGATGAGTATCTGCTGCAGTTCATCGATATCTACCCCCTCATCGGCGGAGAGGAGCAGAGCCGCCACGCCGGAGACATGGGGAGCAGCCATGGATGTGCCGCTTTTATATCCATAGCTTCCACCGGTCAGCGATGAGCGGATGGAGACACCGGGCGCCGATATCTCCGGCTTGATCCCCTCCAGGTAGCCGGGGCCGCGGCTGGAGAAAGCAGCCAGGTTGTTACTGCTGTCCGTAGCGGCCACGGCCAGGCATTCGGGATAGTTGGCGGGATTGGAAATACTCCCGGCGCCCTCCTCCCCATCATTGCCCGCAGCAAAGACGGGTAAAATGCCGGCGTTGCGCCAGGCCTGGACTGTATCCCGAAACCACTCATTCATCTCCCCGGGCGTTTCACTGCTCCAGGAGCAGTTGATGATATGGGGAGCCAGATCGGGGCGGGGATTTTCTCCGCCGCTATCGGTGGGGGCAAGCATGAACTGGGCGGCGTCAAGGATCCGTCGGCTGGTGGCAATACCTTTGTTACTGAAGACCCGGGCAGCGATCCACTGGGCGCCGGGAGCCACGCCGATCTGGTGCGAGCCCGAGGAACCCAGGATAATGCCCGTTACATGAGTGCCATGACCGTTGACATCTGACGGCAGGGCGGAAGGTAACGTATTGGCGTCGAACCAATTGTAATCAACATTGGGGCCGGCGGGATTGCCGGGGTTGAAGCCGCGCCATTTTGTCTTAAGGGCTTCATGCTGCCAATCAGCCCCGCTGTCAATAATCCCCACCACCACCCCTTGACCCAAAATATCCAGGTCCCAGAGTGCGGGAGCGTTGATCCCGCTAACACCCCATTCAATGCTCAGGGGAACCGCTGTCCCGGAATTGACAGTTTCGGAAATATTCAGCGGGATCTTGGAATTGGGCAAAATTATTTTCACATCAGAGCGGCGGGCGAGCTGCTCCACCACGG
>CAZQVX010000236.1:0-2615 GCA_964596845.1 uncultured Syntrophomonadaceae bacterium
TCTGAGAGGCGGGATCCTTTGCAGCGCCGCCCGGCTGGGCGGCTGCGCCGCCGTATACGAAGAGGCGGTCGTCGGCGACGGCAGCCGGATCGAGGCAGGTGCGGTGATCAAACCCGGTGTAAAAGTGTGGCCCGCCAAGGTGGTAGAAAGCGGTGTAACCTTGAATGAAAGCCTTATCTGGGGGGGGAAAGCCACCAGGGCGATTTTCGGGCGCCGGGGCGTTCAGGGGGTGATCAACCGCGATATTACCCCGGAAATGGTAGTTCGTCTCGGGGCGGTTTGCGGCTCCGTTCTCAAGGGGCCGGTTCTGGTCAGCAGCGACGGCTACAAACCTTCGGTGACCTTGCGCAAGGCCTTTATATCGGGGCTGCTCTCGGCGGGGCTGTCTGTCTTTGATGGCGGTGAACTGCTCATCCCCATGGCCCGGCGCGCCGTGACCTACCTGAAGGCAAGTGGGGGGGTTCACATATCGCAGCTATCTGAGGAAAAGTATGGTATTTCTCTCTCTTTCTTTGACGAGGAAGGGCTGCCCCTGGCGCGGGGTCTCGAACGTAAAATAGAGCAGCTCTATTTCCGTGAGGATTTTTCACGCGCCGCGGGCGATGCCATCGGAGAGGCGCTACCGCTTTCCAATCTCGATGAGCTTTACCGCTCTGAACTGCTGCAGCATCTCTCTTTTGATAAGCTGGCCCGGGCGGGGCTGCGCGTGGTGTTGGGCAACCCGTCACCTTACCTGCGGCGTTTTCTGATTCCCCTTTTGCAGCAGCTTCATTGCACCGTGGTCACATTGAATTCCCCCGCCGGATCGGATGATGTCCTTGCCGGTGGGCCAAGTGATCCGCTCCCCTTTCGCAGCAGCGAGCTGGCGGCGGCGGTGCGCAGCAACAACGCCACCCTGGGCGCAGTGATCACCCCCGATGGTGAAAAAGCGCTTATTTTTGACGAAAGAGGGAAAGCGGTGCGGGGGGATCTATACACCGCCCTCATCTCGCTGTTAGTTTTCCGGGAGCACCGGGGCGGGACCGTGGCTGTTCCGGTACACGCCTCGCAGGTTGTGGAGAAGCTGGCGGAGCGCTATCAGGGGCGGGTGCTGCGAACCAAGACCGCACCGCGTGATCTCATGGAGAGAGATAAAGAGGAAATGCAGGCGCCTGGCGATTCAGGACGCCATCTCTCGGCGGCACTTTCTTTTGACGGGGTGGCTCTGCTGGTCTATCTGCTGGATCTGCTGGCCGCCCAGGATCTGACCCTGGCGGGGCTGCTAGAAGAGATCCCGGCGATCAAAGTGCGGGAGCGCGAAATACCCTGCCCCTGGACCATGAAGGGGCGGGTCATGCGCCGCCTCATCCAGGAGTCGGCCCAGAAGAGGACAGAGCTTATCGACGGCCTGAAGATCTATCATCCCCAGGGGTGGACCCTGGTTTTGCCCGATCCCGAGAAGCCCTCCTATCATGTCTATAGTGAGGGGTTTTCCGAGGAGTTCTCCGATTCCCTGACCGATCTCTACGCACAGAAAATAGATGATCTCCAGCGAGAAACCTGAGGAAGCCTCATGGCAGCGAGGCTCAGTTGCTATTTTTCAGGGGCAGATAGCTGCTTTTCTCCGCGGTAAAGCCGTACTTCTCCACAATCTCAAGAACTTTGGCATACTGGCTGCGGATGGTCTGCACCCGGGCCTCGCTGTGGTGATATTTCTCCGGGGGCGAGTTGAGAATAAAGGATACAGGGATCACCCGGTGGCGCCAGTCAATGTGGCAGATGTAAACCTCGTAGCTGACATCCTCGATCCAGGCTTCGGCACTGTTCATATCCTTGCCCAGCTTAATCTCGGCTAAAATGCCGTAACGGACCAGGTCCGTGGGAATCCCGTCGGTTAAATGCTGGTTCGTACTGAAATTGCCGAGGGTGTAGACGACCAACGATTTGCGGGTGCTGCCGTCAGGCAGATCCACGCTGATCCATTCCAGGGGCTGCGGTACATGGGAGTGGGTGCCGATGATCATATCCGCCCCCGCGGCGGTAAGTTCGCGGACCATATCCTTTTGGAACGGAGTGGGCTCGTGGAGATACTCTTCGCCCATGTGCAGGTATAAAGCAACCAGATCTGCTCCGGCGCTGCGGGCTTTCTTGATGTCGGCCTTGATGGGTTCGAGGGTATGAAAGTGCCGGATATAGTTTATGCAATATTCATGGCCCGCGGGGATATTGACCCCGTTGATGTCATAGGTGTAAGAGATGAAACCCACCTTGATGCCGTTGATATCCTCGATAAAGGGCTTCTCTTTTTCCTCCCGGCTCTTGGCGGTGCCGAAAGTCTTTACCCCCAGAGCCCGCACGCTGTCCAGTGTTTTCATCAGCCCGTTGTAACCGCGGTCCATGATGTGATTATTGGCGGTGTTGAAGATATCAAAGCCGGCCCCCTTCAAAGCTTCAGAAAGCTCGATAGGCGCATTAAACATGGGGTAGCTGGTGATGCCCTCTTCAACGCCGGCCTGGGCCGCCTCCAGGGTGGCGATGGCCAGATCCGCCTTTTGGATCAGGGGGGCGATAATCTCGAAGCTGGGGCTGAAATCGTATTTGCCGCCGCCAAGGTGAGCCTGCTGAAGCTGCGGTTT
>CAZQVX010000237.1:0-2600 GCA_964596845.1 uncultured Syntrophomonadaceae bacterium
CGGGAGAAGAAGAAAGCAGAGGGCGGCGGCGGCGCCAAAAAGTGTGGCTGCAATAAGCCCCTTGATCACTGCTTCGCGAATCCGCGGGTATTTTTTTGCGCCGTAGTTGTAGCCGATGATGGGTAAAAGCCCCTGGTTCATCCCGATTACCGGCATGGTGGCGAACTGCTGCAGCCGCATGACAATCCCCATTACGGCGATGGGAACATGGCCGAAAGAACCGAGGACCTTGTTGGCAATAATAAGCGAGCTGTTAAACGAAGCCTGGATCAGAATGGTGGGCAGGCCGACTTTATATATTTCCAGAATAGTCTTCCCGTGGGGCCGCAGGTGGCGCCAGTAGATTTTTAAGGCGCTTTTGCCGCCAAGGTAATACCAGAGGTAAAAGACGATGTTGACCACCTTGGCCAGGAGGGTGGCGATGGCCGCTCCCCGGATACCCATGTTTAACGCAAATATAAAGATAGGGTCGAGAACGATATTGGTTACTGCAGAAGCGATGAGCACAGTCATGGGGAAGATGGCGTTACCCTCAGCCCGGATAGTGTGGGCGAGCATAAAAGAGGTGAACAACAGGACCGCTCCGTCCGTGATCACCGACATATATTCGACGCAGTAGGGCAGGATTTCCGGTGTGGCCCCGAACAGAACCAGCATCGGCTCCAGGTAAAGGCGGCCGGCCAGAGTCAGCAGAGCGCCCAGGCAAAGGGAAAGCGTGACAACCTGGCCTACGGCGATCTGAGCCCCTTCAGGCTCTCCGGCGCCGAGGGAGCGCGCGATGAGAGAGGCGGCGCCGATCCCTGTGCCGATAGCAATAGCGCCGAAGATCATCTGGGCGGGGAAGGCGACCGAAAGCGCGGCGAAGGCTTTGCTGCCCAGGCGGCCCACAAAAGCGGCATCGACAACATTATATGAGGCAGTCACAGCCATGGCGACGGTCGCCGGCAGCGAAAACCGCCAGAGCAGTCTGCCGATGCTCTCTTCACCCATGTGATTGGCCTGCGAAAAATTACTCATCTTCCAACCAGCCGCTCCTCTCCGGATCGGGACAAAATATCCTGATAAATTTCTCTATAGTTTTCTTAAATCCTGTTTACTTCAATAAAATAACGTTGAAGGTCACAATTAGCGGCAAATTCGCGGCTTGCAAAGTTGCAGGATAACCGGCGGAAAAACAGAATAACGATTAGCGATAGAATATTTTTCCGGGTTTAACCCGAAAGGAGGGAGATACTTTGGAATACCGAATTGTCGGGACGACGATGCCGCTGCTGGAGTTCACCCTGGAGCGGGGCGAGGTCGTCTGCGCCCAATCAGGCGCCATGAAATGGATGGGAGCGGGCATCAAGATGGAAACGAGTATGACCGGGGGGATTGGCGGGGCCTTGAAGAGGAAACTTACAGGTGAGAGCGCCTTTATGAACTTTTTTACTGCACTCAAAGACGGTGAAAAGATTGCTTTCGGTCATACCTTTCCGGGTCATATTGTGCCTGTGGATGTTTCACGGATGGGCCTGGTCTGTCAAAAAAGAGCTTTTTTATGCAGCGTCGGTGATGTGAAGCTGGATATAGTTTTTCAGAGAAGGCTGGGTACCGGTTTCTTCGGCGGCGAAGGATTTATCATGCAGAAGATTTCGGGCAGCGGCATGGCTTTTATCGAGATAGATGGCGAGAGCATTGAGATCGAGCTCGGGGCAGGCCAGTCGATCAAGGTGGAAACAGGGGCAGTAGGGATGTACGAAAACACTGTCCGAATGGACATTGAGATGGTAAAAGGTTTTACAAATATTCTTTTCGGCGGCGAAGGGCTCTTCTTGACTACCCTCACTGGCCCGGGAAGAGTCTGGCTGCAGACGATGCCCATACAGGGTATGGTCGCCGAGATGAGCAGCTACCTCCCGCAGCCGCGCAGCAGCTAAAGCCTTTTCTGTTCGATTGCCGGATAACGGACAGTTCAGATCTCGGCCTGGGGATACTTATGGAAGCGGCAGCTGCTTCTTGATCTGATAAAGCAGCATGTGCTTATGTTAAGGAGGAGAAACAGATGTCTCTCCGGCGGGTCTTTATTTTTGCCAACGGCGACTGCCGTGAACCTGATTTCTATCGGCGACTGATCAGCTCAGACGACCTGATCATCTGTGCCGATGGAGGAAGTCGCCATGCGCTGGCTATGGGAGTCATTCCCCATGCGGTCGTGGGTGACAGAGATTCGCTTGATCCGGTGTTGCGGCGCAAGCTGGAGCAATCCGCGGTGAAGTGGATCGGTGATCCGGCCCTGGAGCAGGAGCGCTCCGATCTGGAGATGGCCCTGGATTATGCCCTGGCGATCCGACCGGCAGAAATGATCATCTGCGGCGCGCTGGGCGGAACAAGAGCCGACCATGCTCTGATCAACCTTTTTTTGCTGGTGGTTCCTTTTAGGGCGGGCATTCCGGCAAAGATTATCGACGAGCGGCAGACAGCGCAACTGATGGATCGCGAGCTGGTCATCGCCGGCCTGGCCGGCGATTATCTTTCTCTCTTTTCGCTTGTGCCGGAAACAACTGGTGTGACCACAGAGGGGTTAAAATACCCTCTTTGTAAAGAAACCCTTTATTTTG
>CAZQVX010000238.1:0-2591 GCA_964596845.1 uncultured Syntrophomonadaceae bacterium
TGCCGCAGTCAATCTCATATACTCCCGAGATGCAGTTGGTCAGGGTTGACTTGCCGGCCCCATTGCCGCCGATGACAGTAACAAATTCGCCTTCTTCGAGAGAGAGGCTGAGCTGATGGAGAGCCCTTTTTTCATTAACACTGCCCCGGTCAAAGGTTTTACTGATGGAATAAACCTTAAGCATCTACAGCGGCACCTCCCTGTTACCGGCTGCGGCGGAAATCTTCTTTTTGAGCGAACTTAACTGCCCCTTGATTGCCGGCGCCGAAAGGGCGGCGCAGACTATGACCGCCGAGATGAGCTTCAGATCTGTGGGCGGCATGCCCAGCTCCAGGGCAAAGGCGATCACCAGCCGGTAGAGGATTGCCCCCAGGACAACGGCAACGAGCCTGCGCTTGAGGCTGGCGGTGCCGAAGACAGCTTCACCGATGATCACCGAAGCCAGGCCGATAATGACCATACCAATACCCATGCCCACGTCGGTAAAGGACTGGTACTGGGCGATAAGCGCCCCGGAGAGACCCACCAGAGCGTTGGCCAGCGCCAGCCCGATGAGTTTGGTCATGTCGGTGCTCACGCCGAGCGCCCGCACCATCTGCTCATTGTCTCCTGTGGCTCTTAAAACCAGGCCCATGCGGGTATTCAAGAAGAAGTAAAGCAGGATCATCACTGCGATGAGCACAACAAACGAGATGATCAGCGCAGATCGTTCCAGGTCCGGCATCCATTGGGGCAGGCTGAAGACAGTTTTCAGGTTAAGCAGGGGGATGTTGGCCCGGCCGCCCATCACCTTGAGGTTGATGGAGTAGAGCGCCAGCATGGACAAAATTCCCGCCAGGATGGGCTGGATCTTCAGTTTTGTATGCAGAAGCGCTGTCACGGCGCCGGCCATTGCCCCCGCAGCCAGGGCCAGGGCAATGCCGGCAAAAGGATGGCCGGCGGTGCAGAGCACCGCCGATACCGCTGCGCCGAGAACAAAGCTGCCGTCTACAGTCAGATCGGGCATGTTCAGTGTGCGAAAGGAGAGGAACACGCCCAGGGCCATGATGGCGTAGATGACGCCCAGCTCCACTGAGCTTAAACAAGTGGCTAAATTCATCAATGTTGGTTTTTGGCTCCTTCTATTTTACTCGTGGAACTGCTCAACGGCTGCATCAATGATCTCAGCGGGGATGGTTACCCCGATCATTTCAGCTGTCTTCAGGTTGAGATAGATTTCATAGTCAGTGATCATCCTGACCGGCAAATCGCCCGCTTTTTTCCCCTGCAGGATTTCCGCAGCCATTTTGGCAGTTTCTTTACCCAGAGTCACATAGTTGACTCCGTAAGTGGCTAATC
Organism: uncultured Syntrophomonadaceae bacterium; assembly: GCA_964596845.1. GTDB lineage: Bacteria > Bacillota > Dethiobacteria > DTU022 > DTU022 > JAAZIN01. The sequence goes on from CAZQVX010000238.1 coordinate 1,339, forward strand.
CGCCGTCTTTAACCATGGAATCGGCGCCTACATACATGGGGATTTTCGCCTGCCTGGTCACCTGGGCCACCAGGGGCATTGCCGAGGCTACCGTGTTGTCGATGGGTGAGAAGATAGCGTCAACCTTGCCCACAAGGGACTGCACTGCCTGCTGCACCTCAGAAGTGTTGGTCACCGTTGCTTCTACTACCGTCATGCCGTTACGGGATGCATAGGCTTTCAAGTCGTTGACCACCGAGACGGAATTGGTTTCGCTGGAGTTGTAAAGCGCACCAATGCTCTTGATCCCGGGGGTGATCTGCACCGCCAACTTCATGATCTGCTCTGCAGAGACGGCATCAGAGGTACCGCTCACGTTTTTGCCCGGTTTTTCCAGGTTATCCACCAGCCCAGAACCCACGGGATCGGTGCAAGCGGAAAAAAGCACAGGAATCTTTGATGTCTCCCCCACAGCGGACTGAGCCGAGGGGGTGGCAATAGCTACGATGAGGTCATATTCATGGTTTACAAACTTTTGGCAGATAGTCTTCAGGTTGCTCGGTTCACCCTGTGCATCCTGGTAATCGATAATGATCTCCTGGCCATCGGCAAATCCCAGGGCAGCCAGTTCATCGATCATGGTCTCGCGAATTGTGTTTAGCGATGGATGCTCCATGATCTGGACAATGCCCACCTTCTTTGCTTCTCCTTCGCCATTGCCGTTCCCCTCATTATCGGGGGTGCAGGCGCCCACAAAGAGCAGCACAATCAGCAAACAAGCCGACAAGAACACCATTAATACTTTTTTCATTCAGGGTTCCTCCTCAATATAGATGTATTTTTTTGAGGGTTTCCCTGCAGCCTCTATTCATCCGCGGAAATAAATAGAGCCTCAAGGGGCCGCAAATAACAATAAAGCCCGCCCTTGGGACAAGGGCAGGCTATTAGCCTGCGGTACCACCTTGATTGACGCCCGATTACTCGAAGCATCCTCTCTGCAGGGTGCCATCACACCCTTCGCCCGCTAACGCCGGCGCTGCGTCGGCAGCTACTTGAGCCTGCGGCTCTTTCGCTCCGCCCTCGGCGGCCCATTTATCCACCCCATCACCGACCGGTTCACACCAGTCCCGGCTCTCTGTACGGCAGGCGGTGGTTTTACTCCCGCTTCATCAGTTTAAAAAAACCTATCACATCGGCCGATGCCTGTCAACCCCCAAAATAAAAATATAAACAATATTCCTTGGCCCTTGACGGTTTATCCCTCTGTGTTCGGG
>CAZQVX010000239.1:0-2589 GCA_964596845.1 uncultured Syntrophomonadaceae bacterium
CGCCTCCATACCTGCTTCCACCATGTTCTTAAAGAATGCCTTTCGCACGATCCCTGTAAAACATACATCAGTGGTAAGCCTGAGCCGCCACCGGCCCCACAGTTCATTTTATCTCCAGAATCTCCAAAGGATGTTTGGGCAGCAGTTCGCAGTCTGTCTCCCGGATGATGATGGGCGCCTCGTAGCGGAAGCCGATCTTCTCGTCGGGACAGGCATACTGGATAGCACAGATAAGCATCTCGCCTGTACTGTAGCAGTGAAAAGGATCCGTCCAGTAGGGAATGGGGCCGTCATGAGCCCCGATCCTCCATTCATCCCCCATCATCCCGATCCCATGCTCAAATCCTGGAACCATGTAGTCGGAGAAGCCGCCCGCCTCGGCCAGCGCCATCATCTCCGCTGCCAGTCCTGAGGGGGTAATCCCGGCCCGGTAGACCTTCAGGCAGGCCCGGACAATGCTCAAGAAATTATCAGCATGCCACCTCTGGCGATCGGTAGCCGGCGCCAGCAAGTAGTTAACGCTGTGATCGCCCAGGCCCAGTTTAAACATGGCATGGAGATCCACCATCAAGGAGTCCCCGGGCTGAAGCTTGCGCCTCGATGCCGGGGTGCAAGCGCCCCCGACATAGCCCGTCCGGTAACCGCTGGCAATTTCATTGCCGCCGGTAAAGGACCATTCCCATTCGCTGCCCGCTTTGCGCATGGCATGGGCGGCAATCCCGGCAATCTCCGTTTCCGTTAATTTATTGAATCCCCCATCAATGAGAACCTCATAGACAGCCCGGTGCCCCTCGTCCACCTGGCGCGAGGCCTCCCGAAAGCGGTTCATGGTCCCCTCGTCTTTGATCAGGGAAAGCCGATCAATGATCGCATGAGCATTGATCAACTCCGCTCCGGGCAGGGCTTCGCAGAAGGCCTCGTATTCATAATGGCTCAAATTGCCCTCGGGCAGGTAATTGGAAAGACCCGTCTCATAGCCGATGCGGCCCCTGCCGCAGCCCAAATCCTCTTTGATAAAATCGGTGATCTGGGTGATCTGGTCCTGCCCCCCCATGGGAGCGTAACCCCGGACGTTGTCCTCATCCAGCCACGTTTCATCGGCCACCCGGGCGGCATCGATGACGAAAGTAAAGGCTACCGGCAAGCCCTCCCGGGGAATGACCACATAGCTCCGCCAGGGGCAGAAGGCATCCAGAACCCAGGAGAGGGTCCTCAGCCTGCTGCCCAGGTAGGCGTCCAGGCCCTTTTTAGCCATCTCCTCCTGGATCAGGCGCACCCTTTTTGGAAAGTCGATATAATAGGGATCATTACCTGGCATCTTTTTATCCTCCTTGTTCGTAGAATTAATACTCAGCATCCACCTTAGCCAGCACCTTGTTCAACCGGTCGGCTATAGAAGCCAGCTTCAGCGCTTTGACCATGTTGCCTTTCAGCTTGAGCTTACCGCTCATGAGCGCCAGCTGTGAGCCCAGCTTGCCTTGGGAGATCTGGGCAAAGGTACCGTAGTCCCCGGTGATCTTGAATTCCGCCTCAGGCGGATCCCCCTCGCCGACGATAAATTCCTCCAGCTTACCCTCAACATAGCGAAAAAACATAAACCTCTTTTCGCCCTCCGGACAATTCTGATAGATGTTGGACATGGTGGATGTAATGTGATTCATTCTTTCCGGAGTCAGCTCCCTTTTCAGTCGCTCTTCAACCTCTTCCTTCCATTCAGGACTCAGATACTTTACCCGCACCCCTTTCGCCCTCCTTGTTCATGATTTATTAACAGACCACGGGTCAGCAGGTCTACCGTGTGTTGAAAAAGATCCAGGGTGGATTCTTTCCCCCTATAGATATAGGTTTCAATAATAAACATCTTATAGATAGAAAAAAGCAGCCAGACAGTATTTTCCACATCCACATTTCGAAAAACACGCTGCTCAATGCCTTCTTCGAGTGTCTCTTTAAGCATATTCCTTGATCTTTCATTAATTTCGAAGTAAGGATCTTCGGCCGGGAACATGGGAAAGATGTCGGGATCTTTCAGCAGCAGGTTTCTCAAATCATCGTCCTCAGCCAGGTAGCGGAAGGCATTGTAGGCCAAAGCATTCAGTTTGCCAAGCGGTTCTTTCTCTTCTCGCGCCGTCTCCCAGACCCTGTTCTGCCAGCGCTCCAGGGCTCCGGCAACTGTTTTTTCGTAAAGATCCCTTTTGTTCATTATGTAGAGGTAAAGCGCACCTTTAGTAACACCAAGTTCAGCAGCGATATCATCCATGGTGGTTTTCTTGTAGCCGTATCGGGCGAATATCCGAAGTGAGACATGCAGCAATTCCTGTAATTTATCCATCTCTTCACCTGAACAGATAAACATTTTGTTAATTCGTTCACCTTATTGTAATAAAAAGATCCGGCTTCTGTCAAGGTCAATTCAGTCAATTCTTTCCACATCTAAAAGATCTTATCGGAAAAAGGAGTGGATAGCGCATCTGCATGTATCAACTGGACGTTGTGTTGCCCAAATTTTTTTCCAGCTGCAGCCAAAGCTGGAGGCCTGATAAAGGTAAAGGGTCATCAGGCGTTGAACTAAAACCATGGATCGGGATC
>CAZQVX010000240.1:0-2578 GCA_964596845.1 uncultured Syntrophomonadaceae bacterium
GGCCACAAAGGGGCGGCGAAATAGCTCCTTTTTAGCCATAAATTTTATTTTCAGGCGGACCGGCAGCGCGCTGCCCACTGCCGGGGGGTCCTGCCAGCTAATGTGGTTGGCGCAGACGATGAGCGGGCCCTGCCGGGGGATGTGCTCGCGCCCGTAAACCCGGCGGCGGTAGATAATTCGATAAAAGATTGCAAAAACAAAATGGCCGAACCGATAAAGCACTCACAAACCCCTCCTCTCAGTCCCGGCGGCGGCTGACGGCCCGCACGATCTGATCTACCACTTGCTCCACCGTCAGAGCCGTGGTATCGATAACCTGAACGCCGGGTGAAATTTTTAGCGGAGAATCGGCCCTTCCCGAGTCGATGCGATCGCGTTCTTTTATCTCATGGAGGACGCTTTCGTAAGAGAGGGGCAGACCTTTTTCATGTTGCTCTTTCACCCGCCGGCGGGCTCGCTCCGGCAGATCGGCGTCGAGATAAAATTTGCAGGCGGCGTCGGGCAGCACCCGGGAGGCGATATCCCGCCCTTCCATGACGATACCGGCGGCGGCAGCAGCAATCTCTTGCTGCTGTCCCACCAGCCGGCGCCTGATGGCGGGCAGCTCCGCCACCCGGGAGACCACCGCATTGACCGGGGGTCTCCTGATCTCGGCGGTGACATCTTCTCCGTCTAGAAATACTCTCTCCCCGGGGCTGATTTCCACCGCGGTCTCTTCCATGATCGCGGCAACGTGCGAGGAGTCCATCAGATCTGCTTCGGCCCGGATCAGCTTCAAGGTGATGGCCCGGTACATGGCCCCGGTGTCAAGATAGGTCACACCCAGACGCCGGGCCACTTCTCTCGCCACCGTACTTTTTCCCGATCCCGCCGGGCCGTCGATTGCTATCTTCAATTTATGATTAATAGACATATCTTTTTCTTTTTCGTGATCTTCAAGGCAAATACCTTTTTCAGCATAAAAAAAGGTATGGCCGCATCAGTCGGCCGGACCTTGATAAGGCAGCCCTTCGAGAAAATCGACCCTGCTTAAAAAGCGGCGCACTTTTGCATTCACCAACAACAGCTGACCGGCCAGCAGCAAGGCCAGCAGCACGGCGGAGCAGAGAAAAAGATAGCGCTCCACGGCCGGCGCCCGCCGGCGAAACCAGCGCTGCAGATAATTCACCCGTAATTCCCCTCCTGACCATAATCTTGGATATAGGAGGGAAATTTATACCTTGAGGCAAATTTTTCACCGGGGCCTATCTCATCCCTTGCTCTTTCAGCCTGTGCTGAATAGTTTCCCCGATTTTGAAGAACAGCCTTTCCAGGTCGCGGCTGCCCAGGTAGAGATCCTCGGGCTCGATAAATTCCAGCCTGCGAAATTCATCGCGGCTGACGAAACGCAGCAGATCCTCCAGCGAATCCACCGTTGCCCGCAGCTCTACCGGCGCGTAGGCGGCGTCGGTCTCTTCAGCTTCATCGTAGACCGTGTAGAGATCGCAGAATTCAATGTCGTCAATCTGCACCCCCTGGATGGGCACATGTCGCCACATGTTAGCCTGCTGCTGGCGTTTCTCTTCGGCGAGATCCCTGGCTTTCTTGCCGCCGAAAAAGAAATGGGCGGGCCTGGGCAGGGCGTGGTAATCGAAGCGAACCCGGATCTTGATCTTGGGCGTCGCGGGCGGTTCCGGTTCAGGAGCGATTGTTTTCGGAAACTCGGTGATGCTTTCCAGACGCTCTGGATCCCGATATGAGCGCAGCATGGTCGACTCCCTTCTTCTCTATCGACTTTTTTCGAATAGAATGAGTCTTTTTTGATAAGATTCTTCTAAAACCTGCAAATTCCTGCAAGAGGAAAAAATTGAGTGGGGTTTCAGGAGGATGAAGCTAAAGCGCTGAGGATCTCCTCGGGATCGAGAGCAGTCAGAAAGTAGGCCCCGCTCTCTTTCAGGCGGCGATAGAGGGATTCGCCCGCGCCGCCGGCAAAATCGCGCGCCGCCGCCGCCGGGGCATCGATCACAAAAAGAGGCCGCCCCTGCTCCAGGGCATACAGAGCCGCCTCTACGTTGGGCAGGTTGCCCGGGCCGATATAGAGCGGCGCCAGCACCACCGCCCCCGCTTCTGAGATAAGCTCGAGGTTCTGCCGGTGGCGCCCGTCGCTGATGGGCGAAAAGGGCGCCTCTTCGACCATGAGCAGCCCCAGGCGGCGGGCGGTGGCCCAGTCGCTGTCGCCGACGCTGAGCACCCCCGCAGAAAGAGAGAGCCCCCTGGCGAAAAGTTCTTTCATCAGCGGCGTGGCGCTGCCGCCGCCGCCGATGAGGTGAACCCGCTGGTGAAAGTTGTTGTTTGAGGCCGCCGCCGCCGTGGAGACAGGGATCACCTGCGGCTTGCCGTCCAGGGGATGGGCCTCGATGAGCACCTCCGTCCGGTAGACCTCGAGGATATGCTCGCGGGTGAGCACCTCCTCAGGGGCGCCCCCGGCATAGATCCGGCCCCCGTAGAGCAAAAAGAGCTTTTCGCAGTAGCGCGAAGCGAGGTTCAGGTCATGCAGCACCATGACCACGGTGAGCCGCTCCCGGCGGTTCAAGCTCTG
>CAZQVX010000241.1:0-2532 GCA_964596845.1 uncultured Syntrophomonadaceae bacterium
ATCTGTCCAGATTGTGTTCGGGCCTTTTGATCCGGAAATAGCTGTCCCCCGACAGGTAGTCCGTGAGAAAGCGGAGGCCGCACTCCAGGGTCATCATCTTTGCGCCGGCGGGCAGCAGTTCGATCTCCCGCTCTGTAATGCTTTTTCCGCATGCCTCGATGAAGCCGCGGGCAAAAGCCATGTAGTGCTTTAGATCCAGCCGAACCTTTGAAAGATCTTTCTCATCCTCCGCGGCGGTACCTGCTCCGAAGCGGATAGCATCGCCAAAGTCGTTCATCACCAGCCCCGGCATGACTGTATCCAGATCAATTACACAGAGAGCGGTGCGGGTTCGGGAATCGAACAGCACATTGTTCAGCTTCGTATCATTGTGGGTCACCCGTAGGGGCAAATAGCCCGTCCTGATCAGCTCCATAAAGAGGGAAGCGGAGGGCTCCTGTGACAGGGCAAAGTCGGCCTCTTTTTGGACCTCTTTAGCTCGCCCGCATAGATCGAGCGCCAGGGCCTCTTTGAAGGCTCTGTAGCGGGCCGGGGTGTCATGAAACTCAGGGATGGTCTCCGCCAGGGTATGAGCCGGATAAGGGGAGAGCAGGTCGAGAAAGCGGCCGAAGGCCAGCCCGCTCTGGTAAAAATCGCCTGCAGATCCGGCCTTATCAAAGCATATGCTGCCGGTAATAAAGTTGTAAGCCCGCCAAAAACCACGCTCTGCATCATCCACGTAAATATTGCCGTCAATGGTGGGTACAAGGGACAGTGCCTCCCTTTCTGAAGCCACGCCCCGCTTCAGATAGCGGGTGACCAGATCCACGTTTTTCATCAGTGAGACGGGATCCTTAAATACAGTCGTGTTCACCTGCTGTAAGATATATTCCGACCCGCCTTCACAAATGACATGATAGGTTTGGTTGACATGGCCACTGCCGTGCTCGACACATTGAAGGGCCTTTCCCTGGAAACAAAATCTGCCGGCAATCTCTAACACGGTTTTATCCCGTAACCTTTCGGGGTGATATTTTCTTCCAGAGAACTCTAATTCTCTGCATTCTTTTTCTTTTCTTAATATGTATATTCCCCGGTACCGGAAAGAACCCTTTTCCATCAGCAGGGCAAGCGCCAAAAGGCAACAAGCCAAAGGGGCTGTCCTAACGGGTCTCCAGCGTCTTAACATAGACCAGGGAGGTGATCGGCTTTCCCCCAAACCTGGTTTTTGTTGCCGCAAATACTTTAAAGCCCAGCCCGTTGTAAAAAGACAAGGCAGTGGTATGCATCGAAGTCGTACCCAGATGCAGGCCCCTGATACCCCTGGCGTGGAGATAGTCAAAGTAGTTTTTCATCAGCCGGTGGCCTAATCCGGCCCGGCGGTAACCTGCGGCGAGATTGATATGCAGATGGGCGGGGTAGAGCGCCAGGGGGGGGCCTTTGTAGTCGCCGCGCACAAACTGACACACCATCTCGCGAATGTAGCGCCGGGTCCGGCGGCCGATCTTATAGCGCCCAAGCAGCATGCGCACGATGATGGAGAGGATGATTTTACTGAAAAAGATCCTGTTGTAACGGCGGGTGTCAGGACAGCCGAGCAGATAGCCGATTACTTCGCCATTATCGGCGGCCACGAAGGATGACTCGGGTTCAACGTCTGTGTAGTAGGCGGTGAAGAAGTCGGCAAAGAGCTCAGGGTCATCAAAATAGGTTGCGATACTGTCGCCACCATGACCTGTATCCCAACAGATACGCCTGACCGCCTCCCTGTCTGAGGGCTCCATTTTTCTAATTACTATCTGCACAGACTTGTCCTGTATCCTGATCCAGGCCACCCCTTTCCGTTATACCCCCAGAATAGATTTTATCCGGCGTCAGCCCATTCACGGAAACACCCTGCCAGCGCCGGCAGTTGCTTCCTCCTGGGGGCACAAGCTCCCGTGTATCATAGCCCATCCTGCCCTGTTCGTATTTGATCCATCACTTCAAAGCCGTTATCACGGATAGTCCGGGCAAACCAGCAACCGCTATCCCTAACCTTACGCTGCTGGGCGGCATAATCAATGCCGATAAGGCCGAAGCGCTTCCCGTAACCGTGCTGCCACTCGAAGTTGTCGGTCAGGGACCAGTACATGTAGCCCCTGATGTCGATCCCTTCGGAGATAGCCCGGTGTACCTCTTTCAGATGATCCCGGATGTAGCGGATCCTGAATTTTTCGTCGGCAGTGGCCACCCCGTTTTCGGTGATGATAATGGGGAGCGGGATCACCTTCTGAATGCTGTGCAGCACCTCGTAGAGCCCCTGGGGATAAAAGATCCAGCCCATATCGGTTACCGGGTCGCCAGGCCTGCTCTCCAAGGGATAGAGCCTCTTCATATACGAAGTGGTGTAGTAGTTGATCCCTACAAAATCGAGGGAGCCATCGAGTTCAGGTAGAGTCCCCCAAAGCCCCAGGGGCGGACCGATCCGGCGGCCGGCCACCCCCTGGAAAAAGCGCAGGTTGGTTGTCAGGTGGGCCAGAGCCGCCCCGCAGCGATCCGGGAGAGAGCGGG
>CAZQVX010000242.1:0-1318 GCA_964596845.1 uncultured Syntrophomonadaceae bacterium
CCCTCAAGCCGCATATTTATGATCAAATAGAGCGCCTGCAAAGGTCGGCTGTGGTTTCCAGTGTTAAACCCGACCTAAAAATATGTGTAAAAGGCAGCAAATCTAAGATAAACTTGATAGAGTAGTTGTTTTCGTATTAAAGGAAAGCAGTGACAGTTCACTGCGCTCCAGAAGGAGTTGAAGCAGCTTTGAAAAAAGAAGAAAAGGTCAGCTTTTTAGGAGAACTTTCAGGCTCTATCGGCGACCTGGGTACCTTCTTGCCCTATGTCCTGGGGGCCATTTCCGTAGCCGGCCTGAACCCGGCGAGCATTTTTACCGGTTTTGGATTATTTTATTTATTCTGCGGCTGGTTCTACCGGATCCCCATGGCAGTGCAGCCGATGAAGGCGGCTTCGGCCGCAGTGCTGCTGCATAACCTTACTCCCGGTGAGGTGGCCGCGGCTGGGCTTATCGTCGGTGCGACGCTGCTTCTGCTGGGCCTGACGGGGCTCATAAATTTTATCGGCCGGATCACCCCGCCGGCGGTGATCAGCGGTATCCAGGTAGGCCTGGGGCTTTCCCTGGCCTCCCTGGGAGTAAAGATGTTCATTTCCGAGCCGTTCGTCGGCTGGCCCATCCTGCTGCTCATGCTGCCCCTGCTCAAAAACAGGCGTTTTCCGGCAGCCATCGCCGCCGTTGTCGCCGGGGTCGTCCTGAATTTTTTGCTCCATCCCGGCCTGAGCCTGCCGTCGATCTCGCTGGGGATACATCTGCCTGAGATATCCCTGCCGGCTGCGGCGGATTTCAACAGGGGCTTTTTTCTGGCCGCCCTGCCGCAGCTGCCCCTGACGCTGGCCAACGCTGTCCTGGTGACCACGGCGCTTTCGCGAGAACTCTACGGGGCTCGCGCCGCCCGGGTCAGCGACCGGAATCTCTGCTTGACGATGGGGGCGGCCAACCTTATCGCCGCGCCCCTGGGGGGATATATGATGTGCCACGGCGGGGGCGGGGTGGCGGCGCACCACCGCTTCGGCGGCAGAACAAGATATACTTCCTATATTATCGGGGGGATCTTGCTGGCCATAGGCCTCTTTTTGGGAAAAGAGGGCGCCTCGGTTTTTGCCCTGATCCCTGAAGCCGCCCTGGGCTGTCTCCTGTTCTACAGCGGAATTGATCTGGCAGTGGCCGCCAAACGCATCGAGCAGCGTCAGGAATTTTATGTTATCCTGGCAGTGGCCACTTTATCGCTGGCGATAAACCCCGCAGTTGCCTTTGCCGGCGGATTCATTCTGGCTAAGGGTCTGGAGAAAAAATGGGTCAAGATCTGACCGCCCCGGGG
>CAZQVX010000242.1:1418-2513 GCA_964596845.1 uncultured Syntrophomonadaceae bacterium
GATCTGGTGCGCGGCAGCATCGACACGATTATCCTTAGCGTGCTGCTGCAGGAGGACAACTACGGTTACCGGATTATCAAGGAGATTTATCTGAAAAGCGGCAGGGAGTATGAGCTGAAAGAGCCGACCCTCTACTCCAGCCTGCGCCGCCTGGAGGCTCAGGGCGCCCTGGAATCATACTGGGGTGAGGAGAGCCGGGGAGGGCGCAGAAAGTATTACCGCGTTACCGAAGCGGGCAGAGTTCTCTACAGTGAAAACTATGCAGCCTGGCAGGCGGCCAGGGATCTCATCGACCGCCTCATCGGCGGGGAGAAGGGGGTCTAATCAACATGGATGACTTGAAAAGCTACGTGGAGAGGTTGTTTGCCGGCCATAAGAAGACGGGGGATGTGGAGGAACTCAAAGCTGAGATCCTGAGCAATCTTGAGGCCCGGATCGCGGACCATGTTGCGGAGGGGCTTCCCTATGACGAGGCCTTAGCCCGGGCGAAGCGATCCCTGGAAAATGTAGAGGATCTGCTCCCGGATCGAAAAATGGTTTATGTAAACCGCCGCAGGGTGGAGCTTCTTCAGGCAGCCCTGCTCTACTCTTTAATCGCCTTTGTTTTAACCGTTCCGCTGCGGCTGATCAGTTATCGCGGCTTTGCGGCGAATGTGGTTTTATTTATCGCTGTAATCGTCCTGGGGATAGCCTACCTGTTACTCTCTTCCAGGAAGGAGGAAGCCTATCTGAATGCCGTCGCCGCATTGAACGGGCAGATGCTGCGCAGATACAGCAAGGCGGCATGGCTGCTCTGGACTCTTTACGTTGTAGTCATGACGGCTTTTAACACGGCAATGCACTTCGGCAGCGATATCTGGTTTGGGCGAAGCGCGCACATTGACGGCCCCTACCAGTTTGCCGTGCTTGCCGCAGCATATGCCCTGCCCTTTATCACCATTATCCTGCCGCTGCTTTTTACCAAAGCCCACGCCCTGGCGGAGAAACACGAGGTGGAAAATTAAATGAAGAAGCGAAACATCCTGATCATCGCGCTGCTAGTCATCGGCCTGGGCGCCCTGGTCCTGGTGGAGGGTTATGTAAGGCCGGAGCTGA
>CAZQVX010000243.1:0-2502 GCA_964596845.1 uncultured Syntrophomonadaceae bacterium
GATTAAGCTCTATGTATCATATGTCTGTTTATCCCGGTGATGCGTTCAATTTGCCGTAGACTGACTCCCGGCAAAACCTTTAGTTCGCGCAGCAGTACGTTCCTGGCGAGAAGCGGCATTTTGAGCAGGTCAACTGCCGCCCTACCGGCCAAGGCCTGTGCGATCATCTGTTTCGCAAGATCGTCTGTGGCCCTCAAAGTGTCATCAATGTCAAGCAAGTCGTTTCCGCACATTTCCCGGTGGAATTCAGCAAATTGATTTTGTCCGCCTATAATTTCTAAACATAGCGCAGTATCCGTCAGGCTTTTGGCCCTTTTGACGGGGCTCATATAGTCGTGGTAACTGCTCCAGGGATAGCCCGCACAGTTTTGCGAAATTCCTGCCTTAACAGGATTCTGGTGAATGTAGCGCAGCGCTGTTAACAGATATTCGTCCACATTTACTGGTTCGCTATGAAAACGCCCCTGGAATAAATGCCCTACCCGTTCGTACTTTTGGTTATACCAGTATACGTAAGCATTACCTAACCGTTTCATTATTTGACTGATAGTTTCGGCGATCTCGGCAATCAGCAGATGCACATGGTTGCTCATCAGGCAATAGCCATAAATTAGGCACTGGCTGCGTTCCTTTACAGCGCCAAGCCTGCTTAGAAACATTAGCCTATCTTCGCTGTCCTGAAAGATGTTCTGGCGATTGATACCCCTGACAATTGCGTGATATACGCCTGTTTCACTTCTTTTGCGAGGCATCCTTGGCATGCCATAACCCCCTTTGCGAAAATTCTGACCTTGGGTTATTATACCATATAGGAAGGATGTCAGATCAGAAGATTCAGAAAAAGATGAGCCAAAGTAACCGTCCCCGCGGGTCGCTGGAGAGATGTGCCTGGCACTTCGAGGCTTTCCACCTGGAGCTATTCTGATCAAGCAGGCGGCCTTGCAGCCGTTCTCTGCTTCGCGGTTTCTTTCAGGTACTCCGACTCCTGCAGCGTAGCGATCAAAACACAGCAGATCGCCATCAAACCGGTCAGGGCGACCAGGGAGATTGTGAAAGAGCCGTCCGCGCTTTTAAGCGCCTCCATCCCATAGATAAAGACCACCGAGATCTGGCCGGCCAGCACCAGAAGCCCGTTCGAGGTCCCCTCGGGTGCCGGGTAGGTCAGCTCCGCAGCATACTGGTAGCCAATAGGGCCAAGGCCCATCATGAAAAACCCGATCACCATCACCGAAGCGATCATCAGCCCGTAGGTCGGGGCAAAGGTAAGCCCGATCATCCCCGGCACGGCGCAGATCATTCCCAGAAGAATGAAAGGCTTTCTTTTCAAGTAGCGGTCTGACAGCGCCGGGATCACGATGGCGCCGGCAATGCCGCCGGCCAGAAGTAGTCCGCCCAGCACCCCGGCCTGTGTAACCGAGAAGCCGCGCGGCCGGACGATATTTTCGATCCATGTGGCGATGCCGTTGAAGATGCCCAAGCCGACAAAGAAGACGAAGATCATCTTCCAAAAATCCCCCTGCCGGAGCATCTGCTTGAGCCCGTCAAACATCAGCGCTCTTTCATCATGGCCTGCCGGGCAGGGCGGTGTGGCCGGACACTCCCTGATAAACACCAGGAAGATCAAGGCCGAGAGGGCTGCGGCAGCGCCGTAGATCAACTGGGTGCCCTCCAGGTTGTAACTGTCCAGAAGAAAGGGAGTTACCGCCAGCCCGATCCCCGTGCCGATAAAGTTGGCTACAACGGCCAGCCCCGCCGCTGTAGCCCGCTCGCCGATGGCAAACCAGCGCGCCGCTACTTTCGTTTGGGCATTCAGCAGGAAAGGCTGCCCCAGGGCAACTCCGACGGTAAAGATCACCACCAGCAGGTAGTTTGAGGCATAGATCCCGCGCAGCAGGCCGAAGAGCCCGAGCAGAGTTGCCCCGATACCCACTCCGATGCGGATGCCGAAGGTGTCGATAATCCAGGAGGCGGGAATGGCAAGCGGGATATAGACGATCATGAAAATCATGGACAAAAGGCCGATCTGCTGATCGGTCACCCCGTAGTAGGCTGCTGCAGGCCCGGTCACAGAGGCAAAGGAGATCCACAGGATCTGAATAGTCAGATTGATCAGCATGAACACAAACAGCACAACCCAGCGATAGCGGTAGACCTGGTAATCCTGTCCTTCCACCGGTTTATTCCTCCTCATTTTCAATACAATGCGGCCAAGCCCGAACCAAGATTTAGAATATTTCTGGATTAATGAATGAGATCCTTTATTTGGTCCTTCAGTTTAATCACAGCACCCCCGCCCGGATCCGGGAGAGTTTCCTTTCGCTCAGGCTGTAAAAAAACATGAGCGCCAGGGCCAGGAAGGAAAGTAAGGCCGACGCCGGCGTCACCGATCGCAAGGCCAATCAGAAGAGCCTTGATGGCGGCGTGGAGCAGGGCCGGGAAATAATCAGGAGCACCTTTCCTCCGGACCTCTACGAACCGCAAGATATAGAGATGTGGGAGGAG
>CAZQVX010000244.1:0-2490 GCA_964596845.1 uncultured Syntrophomonadaceae bacterium
GCCATTTTATCTTACACCTCTTTTCGCCATAAGAATTACTGTATTATATGTTGCTCTTTTAATATGGTGAACGCGATAGCTGATCGTATAGCCTCTTATACAGCAACCTCCGCACCGGGGTTCTCCAATTTCCGTACCCCTGGGTGCATCGCCGGCGGGGCCCTTCATATACTGAAGCGAGGAGATGATCGGCATGACGGAGACCGTTAAAGTCCTGTACCCCCCGGGGATGCAATGGGAGATCATGGCACAGCGGCCGCACCATCTGCTGGAGCAGGCCGCGGCAGCGGGGTGGCGAGTGACCTGGTGTGAACCGGGCCTTTACCGGAAACCTGGGGAGATAAAGCCCAACCTCTGGCTGGCCGGCGATCTTCAGGCCATGGCATCCTTTGCGCCCTATGATCTGCTCTATGTTACAGATCCGTTGCAGCTAAAATATGTCCATCCCTCCATCCGGCCGCCGCTGCTGATCTATGATCGCTGTGACCCGCGCGGTGACCGTGAGCGCAGTCTGATCCGGCAGGCGGATCTGGTCCTGGCCACCACCCCGGAACTGCTGGAAGAACCGCGGCGATACGCCAGGCGGTCCATGCTCCTGCCCAACGCCGCCGATGCGGAGCATTTCACGGCGGGGGAAAAGAGGCAGGCCGGGACCCCCCCGGTGATGGGCTATATGGGTGTCCTGGCGGGGCATCTTGATTACCCGCTGCTCTCAGCTCTCATCGAGCAGCGCCCCGGATACAGCTGGTTTTTTGCCGGCGAGGAAAAGTTCGCCGGCCTGCCCGCAGCCCCGAATGTGTGCCGCTTCGGGCATCTGTCCTATGCGGCGCTGCCCGGATTTCTAAGCCGCCTCGATGTGGCCCTGGTCCCCTTTCTGGATACCCCCCATACCCGCATTGTGGAATCCGTTAAACTCTATGAATACTTAGCCGCAGCCAAGCAGGTCGTGGCGACTCGCCTCCCCTCCCTGGAACGGGGAGATTGGCCCATCCGCCTGGCCGCAGGGCAGGCGCAGTGGCTGGGCGCCCTGGATGGCGCCCTTATGGAAGGCCCCTACAATGGGCCGGCCCGTGCCTGGAGCAGGGAGCACACCTGGCGCCGCCGATTTGAGCGCTTTGCCGCAGCTATTTCCCTGTTAATGAACCAAGTTAGCTGAGAAGCTATTTCCTGACACAGCGGAAAAAGGGGCGTGTCTGCAGTTTTGAACGACAGCTGTCCCGGGTGTAACCCCGCAATTCAATTTCTGAAAAGAGGTTTTCGTTTAGAATGCAGCTATAGTCACCCTGTCCCGACCCGGCATGCCCTTCGAAATAAAGCACTGCTGCGCCGCTTGTGTTAAAGGTTTGCGCCAGGGCTCCCGGGTTGGTCAGATGGGCGGCCAGGGAGAAGCAAAAGACCGTGTCGAAAGGGCGTTCCGGAGGCAGCGGTTTGTTCAGATCATGCACGATAAAGTCGCAGGGTAGAGCGTAGTAAGCATTAAGGCGCAGGGCGGCTGTGATCAGCCCCGGGCTGCGATCAACGCCCAGGGTCTCCCTGGCCCCCCTCGCGGCGGCCAAAAAAGAACTCATCCCCAGGTTGCAGCCCAGATCCAGAACGGCGCGTTCCGCCAGATCCCCGGTCTCAATGAGATCGAGCCGTTCCTGCAGGTCGGGGCGGCGCCCGGCGATCACCGCTTCCCCTCCGTTAAAGATACATTGGTAGGGAACCTGCCCCGCCCCGGCGCCGTAGAATTCTCCTTTGACCAGGCCGATCCGACCAAGATACTCTCGGGCACTGAGCTCCTCCGCCGGCAGCGGCAGCCCTAACGCCAGCGCCGACGCAGCTCTGTGGTTACCATCTACAATAATACGCCTGCCGTCCGGGCGCAGGCAGGTCACGACAGGTTTACGGATCGCCCCCGCGCTTTTGATCGCCTCGTAGAGGCCGATGAATTCCTTAATCCGGGCAATGCGCCTCTCGTGGGTATTCCCCGCTCCATAGAGGAAATCCCAGCTGTGAAGAAGGTAGCGGTAATAGATATGATCCGCGTAAGGGCTGCCCTGAAGGTGATCTGTTAGAAAGAGGTAATGCGGCATCAGCTCAAGGGGCACAGTGTGATAGCAGCCATACTTCCGGACTAAAAAGCCCTTTGTCCCCGGATGCTGCTGACCGAAAACGAGGCCGGCTGCCCCGGGGATATAGATCTGCGGCGTTACGCCGGGGCCTGCATCGTTTCTCACAGTTACCCTTTGTTTCCTTGATCCTGGATCCCAACCCGGCAGGGCGGCACGGTTACGCCTTCCTTCCAGTTCCCCCTTTGTTTTCGGATCCCAATCCAGCAAGGCGGCACACTGCGCCGATGTGCCTTGTCGCCCTCGCCTGGAAATGCCATCCCTGCTGGCGTCTGCTGATGGCAGGCAACCGCGACGAATTCCACGCCCGGCCGACCGCACCGCTGCAACGCTGGCCGCCCCCGCATACCGCTGCGCATCATGATCAGCCTGCTGTACC
>CAZQVX010000245.1:0-1078 GCA_964596845.1 uncultured Syntrophomonadaceae bacterium
CGGAGAAGGTGGCTTTCAACCCTGCTGTGGGCGTATTCGACCATGGTTCCCGAAGTCATGATAAAAGGCCAATCGCTGCTCTGGGCCAGCATGAGTTCGCGGGCCGCCTGGCGCAGAGCTCTGCCCTGCAGACCTTCCGCCTCGGGATGCGCTGTAGCCAGTTCGATCATATCGGCGGCGGCCCTGTGCAGATGGCGGTAGAGCCAGTCGTTACTCCCGTTCAGCCAGAATTCATGGTATCCCTTGTCGCCCCAGCTTGAAGGGTTGGGCGCAGCCAGCTGCAGCGGGTAGCCGAGATCAAGATATTCCCCGGGAGTGATAAGCTTTAAGTGGGGCTGGTCAAAAGCGATTTTCCGGCAGAGAAAGTCGAGCCACTGCGGCCCTTCAAACCACCAATGGCCGAAGAGTTCGGCGTCGTAAGGGGAAATGATGATGGGGGGGCGCCCCATCACCGCGGAGAGGTAGCTGACCTGCTTCTCACGGTTGAACATGAAGTTGCCGGCGTGTAGGGCGGCTTTCTCCCTCGCCCACTGGGGCTGGTACGGCTCCTTGTATTCCAGTCCCTCACAGGTGATGCGGTAATATTTGATCCCGGAATCGCTGCGCATGCCCGGCGGGTGCAGGTGCGGGCCGATATATTCCAGCGGCAGATCGTAGCCGATATCACGGTAGAATTCACGGTAATCATAATCCCCGGGATAGCCCTCCTGGGCGCTCCAGACCTGTTTCGATGTCTCGGCATCCCTGCCGAAGACGGCAGTGCCGCTTTTGGTCAAAATGGGGCTGTAGACTCCGTATTTGGGCCGCGGCGAGGCGTAGAGCACGCCATGGGTGGCGGTAATAAAATACTGTACCCCCAATTCGCCGATAATATCATCCAGCCCGTGCTCAAAGGCACATTCGGGAAGCCAAACCCCCCGCGGGGGCTCTCCAAAAAGTGAGGTGTGGTACTGGATCGCGTTGGCCATCTGGGCATAAGCACTTTCCGGCTGCAGTTTGAGCAGCGGCAGGTAGGCATGCGTGGAGGCGGTGGTGATGAGTTCCAGGTAGTTCTCTTCAGCCAGCCCGCGGAAAGCGC
>CAZQVX010000245.1:1178-2472 GCA_964596845.1 uncultured Syntrophomonadaceae bacterium
TGTTGGATGAGCAATTATTTATTTTTGCGGTGCCGGAAAAACTCTGCCGAGCTGAGATGATGCAGTGAAATCCGGCGGAAGAGTTTGCGCTCTTTCCAATGAGGGAGCTGCCAGTCTTCATCGATCACCTCGCTAAAGCCGTCCCGCGGAGTGCGGATTTGGTTTGAACGCAGGATGGACTGGAAAGAGCCTCCGGGCAATTTCCAACCCCACTCGACCTGATAAAAGCGGTCGGCATTGGTAACCGGGATATGCCAGCTGCTGCTATCCCGGCCTACCGCCAGATCAAAACAGCTTTCAACCGCAGATTCATCAGCCCAGACATGTTTGTAGACCCGAAGAAAGAAAGAGGCCTCCGGCCACCGGGCCGCCCCCGCAGTCTCTTCAAGGGCGTGCCAGGTTGGCAGGCTTACTTCCCAGTAAGCAAAAATATTGTAGGGATCCCGGGGCAAAACCACCAGAAGGTCTTCACCGTAGTAATCCGGAAGAGATTCACCCCGGTTTAAATAAGCTGCTTGTGGATCAGCCACACGTCCACCTCCTCGCTGAAAATAGTAAAAAAGGCCTTTCGATTGGCAAAGATAACCAAAAAGGGAGCATCAATTTCAACTGCTATTATGCCCTATGCTTCAGGATATATTTCCGGTTTGGAGGGCTCCGGCGGTGGAATAAAAAGGCCTGCCGCGGGAAACCTAAGCTTGATTTTTGTAGAATAGATGGGACTGGAAAGGAGCCGCCTGATAATTATGCTGATCGGAATGGCTTCCTTTGAACATCTGCCGATCAGGGTGGGCGGCCTGGCCGAGGCTGTAACTTCGCTGGCCGAAGCCTTAAGGAAAGAGGATGATGTAGACCTGTTCATGCCCTCACACGGCCTCATCGAAAAGGGGCCCGCCGGCAGCGGACTGGACTTGCAAAAATACGCTGATTTTGGAATCGCTGTCGGGGAGAGGCTTTATCCCGTCAGCGTCTATCAGGGGCGCCGCCGCGGGGTGCGGCTTTTTTTATTTTCCAATGAGGTTCTGAACAGGCCTTCCATCTATCATCCCCGGCCCGAATTCATGGAGAAGATGGTCCACTTCACCAAAGCTCTGCCGGGCTTGATCAACTTGATGATGAAGCGTGAAGGCCGCAAGCCTGATGTGATCCACGTGCACGACTGGCACTGCGTCCCGGCCGGCGCCCTGGTCAAGAAATACTTCCGGATTCCGCTGATCTATACTATTCACCGGCTCTGCCGTGAGCGCATCTCTGCGCGTGAACTCAGCGAGGTCAACCTGGGTGAACTTATCGA
>CAZQVX010000246.1:0-2466 GCA_964596845.1 uncultured Syntrophomonadaceae bacterium
GATGCAGCACCGGCAGAGGAAGCGGTGGATGAGGTATTCGACTTTACCGAAAACCTCCATATGGTCCAGGTCGGAGAGCAGGTCACCGGAAAGGTGGTCCGGGCGGCTGCCGATGAGGTCTACCTGGATATCGGCTACAAGAGTGAAGCCCTTCTTCCGGTCAAGGAAGTCTATCTTCAAGAGGGGGAAAGCCTGGCTGATCGGTTCGAACCGGGACAAGACATAGAGGTCACGGTTATAGACATCGACGATCAGGAAGACAAAGTGGTTGTCTCTCACAAACGTCTGTCCCGCGATAAGAGGTGGCAGGAGCTGGCCCAACTGCTCGAGGAGGGGGCCATCGTAGAAAGAAAAGTAAAGCAGGTTGTCAACGCGGGCATGGTCATAGATCTGGGCGAGGGTATCGACGGCTTCATGCCGGGATCACTGGTTGATCTGCGCTATGTGCCTGATTTCAAACCTTATCTCGGAGAGATGATTAGATTCAAGGTCATCGAGCTTAACCGGGAGAAGGATAAGGTGATCCTTTCGCGTAAAAAGGCCATCGAAGAAGAGACCCTGCTCAAAAAAGAGGAAACACTGCGGGCGCTGGAGATCGGCTCGGTTATCCCCGGCGTGGTCCGGCGGCTCACCGACTTCGGCGCTTTTGTGGACGTTGGCGGTATCGACGGGCTGGTCCATGTGTCGGAGATCTCCTGGGAGCGTGTGGCTCATCCTCAGGAGGCGCTGAAGGTGGGCCAGGAAATCGAAGTGAAGGTGCTCGATGTGATCCCCGAGCGGGAGCGCATCAGCTTGAGCCTGCGGCGGACCCAGCCCGATCCCTGGACCAAAGCGATGCAGGAGCTGCACAGCGGTGATGTGGTCAAGGGCCGGATCACCCGCCTGGTCAACTTCGGGGCTTTCGTGGAACTCAGGCCCGGGGTGGAAGGCCTGGTTCATATTTCCCAGGTGGCCGACTATCATGTCAAGCATCCCTCGGAGGTGCTCAGCGAGGGCGAAGAAGTGGACGTCAAGATCCTGGAGCTGAAACCGGGGGCGAAGCGCATCGGCCTGAGCATCAAAGAGGTGCGGCAGACCGGTTATGAAGGAAATCCCGGCGATGTGGACACCGGAGACGGCGGTTCGGTGACCCTGGGCGATGTCTTCGGCGATCTTTTCGAGGCGGAAGCAAAAAGCGCCGGGGAAGAAGCCCCTGAAGAAGCCCCTGAAGAAGCCGGGGAAGAAGCCCCTGAGGTAACCGCTGAAGAGGCCCGGCCCGGGGAGGAGACAGAGGGGCAGGAGAGCGAAGAAGCCTAGAATGCCGGGGCTTAGCCGCAAGGACGAGCATATCATCCTGAGCTTGAAACAGCAGCCCGCCCTTGCGGATTTTAAAGATATTCATCTGGTGCACAACTGTTTGCCGGAACGTGATCTAAACGAGGTGACCCTGAAAACAAGCTTGCCGGGCATGGAGCTGGGGTCGCCTCTTTTTATCAATGCGCTCACCGGCGGCACCCCTTTCACCCGAAGGGTGAACGCGGCTCTGGCCGGGGCGGCCCGGGAATGCGGCCTGCCCATGGCCCTGGGATCACAGATGGCGGCTCTGGAGAAGCCCGCGGTGGAGGACACCTTCAAGGTGGTGCGCCGCATCTACCCCGAAGGGCTTCTCTGGGCCAACCTGGGCGCCTACGCCACGCCTGATCTGGCCCGCCGGGCCGTAGAGATGATCGGCGCCGCGGCGCTGCAGATCCACCTCAACGCGCCCCAGGAGCTGGCCATGAAAGAGGGCGACTGCTCTTTTCGCGGCGCCCTGCGGCGGATAGAAGCCGTCGCCGCGGCGGTGGATTGCCCCGTCATCGTGAAGGAGGTAGGCTTCGGCATCGCCCGGGAGCAGGCCCGTTTGCTCATCGACGCCGGCGCCGCCGCTATCGATGTGGGCGGGCGGGGAGGCACCAACTTTTTGGCCATCGAGAACCGCCGCGCCCGGCGGCGCCTCTCGCCGGGCCTTCTCGACTGGGGCCTGCCCACCGCGGTGAGCCTGCTCGAGGTTCTCCATGCCGCCGCCGGCAGCGGCGCCGGCGTCATTGCCTCCGGGGGCATGTTCTCCAGCATCAACGCAGCCAAGGCCCTGGCGCTGGGCGCCCGTGCGGTGGGCCTTGCCGGCTACCCCCTCTACCTGCTCCTGAAGCGGGGCCGCCGGGCCCTGGTGAGTGCCGTCAAGGGGCTGGAGCGGGAGCTGCGCCTCATCATGCTCATGACGGGATCGGCCACGCTGGAAGATCTCCGCCGGGTCCCCCTGGTCATTACCGGCCCCACCCGCGCCTGGATGCGGCAGCGCCGCATCCCCCTCATAAAACCACCCCGTTAGTTACTCCGGCGCCTGGCACCGAAATAACTGACGTTTTCATTAACTAACATTATAGGTTACTTTGGTGCCCGGCACCGGAGTAACTTGCGCTTTCTTCTTGTTTCTTTTTTGTATAAAAG
>CAZQVX010000247.1:0-2461 GCA_964596845.1 uncultured Syntrophomonadaceae bacterium
GTTTATGTGAGGGTACAGGGGTCGCAAACTGTTTACATGGTGGGCGACAGAGGAAGGGGGAACCCATTTGCTGCGAAATAACCGTATTGTTCTCGGCGTTATCGGGGCCGATGTGCATGCTGTGGGCAATAAGATCCTGGATATGGTTTTAAGCGAAGCCGGCTTTAAGGTGATCAACCTCGGGGTGATGGTTTCGCAGGAGGAATTTATAAACGCGGCCGTAGAGAGCGATGCCGGGGTCATCCTGGTTTCCTCCCTCTACGGTCACGGTGAAATCGATTGCCGTGGTTTGCGGGAAAAATGCAGGGAAGCGGGGATCGGCTCTATTCTGCTTTATGCCGGCGGCAACCTTGTAGTGGGGAAGCGCACCTTTGAAGAGGTGGAGCGGCTCTTTAAAGAGATGGGTTACGATCGGGTCTATCCCCCGGGGACCCTCCCCGAGGAAGCGATAGCTCATATAAAGGAAGATCTATCTTCATGAAAGCACTTTTAATCGATTTCGGCAGCACTTATACCAAGACTGTTCTCGCTTCTCTTGATCCGCCGGGGCTGTTGGGCACCTCCCAGGCGCCGACGACGGTTGAAACAGACCTTATGGAAGGCTTGGAAGAAGCACTGGCATCCTTTTCTCCGGTGCAGCTTGACGGGGTCACCTTTAAACGGGCCAGCAGTTCTGCCGCCGGGGGGCTGAAGATTATCGCCGTCGGACTTGTCCCCGAATTGACCGTTAAAGCGGCGCGAGAGGCGGCTCTGGGTGCGGGCGCGCGGGTGCTCGCGGCCTATGCTTATGTTCTTAACGAGGCGGAGATCGCCGAGATCGCTGCGCTTAAGCCCGATCTTTTACTTTTAGCCGGCGGTTCCGACGGCGGCGATGAGAAGACAATTTTGGAGAATGCCGCCCGGATTGCCGCTGCCGGCCTGGATGCGCCCGTGGTGGTGGCGGGTAACAAGTCTGCCGCTCACGAAACCGCTTCCATTCTGAAAGGAAAGGTGCCCCGGGTGCTGGTAGCGGAAAACGTCATGCCCGAAGTAAACCGGCTGCAGGTGGAACCGGCCCGCGAAGCCATTCGCGGGCTCTACCTCTCCGAGATCACCAGGGCTAAGGGCTTGAACAAAGTCCAGCAGCAGGTGGGATTGGCTATGCCCACGCCCCTGGCAGTGATGAGGGCAGGGGAGCTTTACTGGAAAACATCGGGGGAGGATGTGATCATCGTTGACCTGGGTGGAGCCACCACCGATGTGCATTCCTTCGCCGACGGCAGGCCCCGCCGGAGCGGCTGTATTGTCAAAGGCCTGCCCGAACCCGTTATCAAGCGCAGTGTGGAGGGCGACCTGGGGATGAGGGTAAGCCTGGCGGCTTTGCTTGAGCTTATCCCGGCCGATGAACTGCTCAAATTGCTTCCCTCCCCGGCGGCAGCAGGTGAACTGGATGCATACGCCGGCAAGGCGGCTTCGTGCCGCGGTTTTTTGCCCTGCAGTGAACAGGAGTGCTCTTTTGACCGCGCCTTTGCCGCCGCCGCCGTGCGGGAGGCGCTGCGGCGCCACGCCGGAACACTTACGGAGACCTACACGCCTGAGGGGAGACTCTGGGTGCAGCGGGGTAAAGATCTTACGGAGACTGCTGCTCTGCTGGCCACAGGAGGGGCGATAGTGCACTGCGAGGATCCCGGATCGCTGCTTCGGGCGGGGCTTTCCCTGGATGACCCACTGATCCTGGCGCCTCGTTCACCGCAGCTTTTTCTGGACCGCTGCTATATCTTATCTGCTGCGGGCCTTTTGGCCGAAGCTTATCCGGAGGCGGCGCAGGCCCTGCTCCGGGAGACATTGCAATCTTTAGGGGGGGGTACGGATTGAGCCCAAAGCAAAAATTGCAGAACCGCCGCTGGGATGACGCCCTATTTGTAGCCGAGCGCGGTGCTGTGTTGACTTCGTGGCCCACCGGCGTGGGGATTAACCTCGCCGAGGCCTTTGCCTTTCACCGGGCCTTGCCCGAAAGCAAGAAAGCTTATTTCAAACTGCGGGCCGGGCATGAACAGGGGCGCATCTTTCTGCAGCCCCGGGCCGGTGTGGCGCTCTTATCCGAGCACATGGTGTTATTGGCCAGGTTGGAGCTGGAGGGAGAGGCTGATTTTTTACCCACAACCATCGATTCCTATACCCGCCAGAACCGCTATGAAGAAGCCCAGAAAGGGATTGAAGAATCAAAGCTGTCGGGCCGGTCTCTTTTAAACGGCTTTCCGGCGGTGAACTACGGGGTGGCCAACTGCCGCAAGATTATCGAGGCGGCCGGGGTTCCCGTCCAGGTCCGCCACGGCACCCCCGATGCGCGCCTGCTGGCCGAGATCACCCTGGCGGCCGGTTTCAGCGACTTTGAGGGCGGCGGGGTCTCTTACAACATCCCCTATGCCAAGGACATTCCCATAGATCTCTCGCTTCTGCACTGGCAGTATGTGGACCGCCT
>CAZQVX010000248.1:0-2454 GCA_964596845.1 uncultured Syntrophomonadaceae bacterium
AATTGGAGGAATTAAAATGTCCAAGATTACTCAAACACTCGATGGTAATACCGCAGCTGCTCATATTGCCTACGCTCTAAGCGATGTTGCCGCCATTTATCCGATTACGCCATCTTCGAGCATGGCGGAGACCTGTGATGAATGGGCCGCCTACGGCCGGAAAAATATTTTTGATCAGACCATGCGCGTCTCGTCAATGCAGTCCGAAGCCGGGGCTGCCGGAGCAGTTCACGGTTCGCTGGTCAGCGGAGCGCTGACCACGACTTTTACCGCTTCCCAGGGGCTGCTGCTTATGATCCCGAACATGTATAAAATATCCGGCGAACTCCTCCCGGCGGTTTTCCATGTTTCAGCCCGCTCTCTTTCCACACACGCTCTATCGATTTTCGGGGATCATTCCGATGTAATGGCCGCCCGGCAGACGGGGTTTGCCTTGCTGGCTGCCGCTTCTGTACAAGAAATTATGGACCTGGCCCTGGTGGCCCATCTAAGCGCCATTAAGTCGCGGGTGCCCTTTCTACACTTTTTTGACGGTTTTCGTACTTCTCATGAAATGCAGAAGATTGAAGTTATCGCTTACGAGGATATCAAAAAGATGGTTGACTGGAAAGCCATCGCCGCTTTCCGGGAACGTGCGCTGAACCCCGAGCGGCCCCACCAGCGGGGCACCGCCCAGAACCCTGATACGCATTTTCAGAACCGGGAGGCGGCCAACCCGTTTTACCTCGCTGTTCCCGGCCTGGTCTCGGAAGTAATGGAGCAGCTCTTCGAACTTACGGGGCGCCGTTACCGGCTTTTCGATTATGTGGGAGCCCCTGATGCCGCAGATGTGATTGTCTGTATGGGTTCAGCCGCAGATACTGTTGAAGAGACCGTCAATTATCTCAACGCCAGGGGAGAGAAAGTTGGGCTGATCAAAGTCCGCCTCTACCGGCCTTTCTCCGGGGAGCATCTCCTGGCGGCACTGCCCCAAACCTGCAAACGCATCGCTGTGCTTGATCGGACCAAGGAACCGGGCGCACCGGGCGAACCGCTCTACCAGGATGTATGCACTGCCCTGATGGAGGCCGGCCAGAGGCCTGCTGTTGTCAGCGGACGCTACGGCCTCAGCTCCAAGGAGTTTACCCCCTCCATGGTCAAGGCGGTTTTTGACAACCAGCGGGAAGCCGCCCCGAAAAACCACTTTACCGTAGGCATCACCGATGATGTGACCCACACTTCACTGGAGGTAAAAGAGCAGATTGATGCCGCCCCTGCCGGGACCTACAGCTGCAAGTTTTACGGACTCGGATCCGACGGCACGGTGGGCGCCAACCAGAACAGCATCGTCATCATCGGCGACAACACAGATCTCTACGCTCAGGCTTACTTTGTCTACGATTCGAAGAAGTCCGGCGGGATCACCGTCTCGCACCTGCGTTTCGGGCCCCAACCTATCCAGTCGCCCTATCAGATCGAGCAGCCTGACTTTGTGGCCTGCCATAACCCTTCTTACGTTACACGCTATGATCTTCTGCAGGGGATCAAGGAAGGCGGCATCTTTTTGCTGAATTCGCCGTGGAGCCTTGACGAGATGGAGCTGCGACTGCCGGCGGAGATGAAGCAGGCCATTGCCCTGAAAAAACTGAAATTTTACAATGTCGATGCAGTCAAGATCGCCGCTTCGGAAGGCCTGGGCGGAAGAATCAATGTGATCATGCAGGCGGCATTCTTTAAAACCACGGAGGTCATCGAGCCGGCTCTGGCCTTCTCTGAGATGGAGAAGATGATCGAGAAGTCTTACGGCAAGAAGGGCCCCAAGATAGTGGAGAAAAATATTGCCGCACTCAGGAAGGGCCTCGAAGCGCTGGAGCAGGTTCGCTACCCGGAAGGTTGGGCTGATGCAGACAGCGGAGCGCAGCATATCCCCGAAGAGGCGCCGCGCTATGTCCGCGAAGTGGTCTACCCCATGCTGTCTCTGCAAGGCGACGGGCTTCCGGTAAGCGCCTTTCAGCCGGACGGCGTGGTCCCTCTGGGCACGACTCGCTATGAAAAACGTGGTGTCGCCATCCAGGTGCCCGTCTGGATCCCCCATCTCTGTATTCAGTGCAACCAGTGCTCTTTTGTCTGCCCTCATGCGGCCATTCGCCCTTACCTGGCCGGCGAAGCAGACCTGGAAGAAGCACCTGCCGGCTTCACCACGCTTAAAGCCAGCGGCAAAAACCCCGAAGGGCTGCGCTATCGTATCCAGATATCGCCGCTGGACTGCACCGGCTGCGGCAACTGTGTTGACACCTGCCGGGCTAAGGAGCCGGCGCTGGAGATGAAGCCCCTTGACGAAGTGGTCAAAACCGAAGATGCCTGTTTCCGCTTTGCCGAGCAGCTGCCGGAGTATGATCCGGGACTTTCGAAGAGCAATGTGCGGGGCAGCCAGTTCTGCCGGCCGCTCTTCGAGTATTCCGGAGCCTGCGCCGG
>CAZQVX010000249.1:0-2425 GCA_964596845.1 uncultured Syntrophomonadaceae bacterium
GGCTTCGCCTTCAGGATGAGATCCTTCGGGCTTCGCCCTCAGGATGATGCTGTGAGTCTTTGACTCACAGCATCATTTGGGTTGGTAGTAACCTTTGCTCTGCATGTAGTTGAAGATCCCTTCGCCGTGCTGCTGCTCCTCTTTCTGGATGTGGTTGAGCGCCTGCCGCACATTGGCGTTCGTCATCTCGAAGATGGCTGTGTCGTACGTTGCAGAGATATACTTCTCTGTGGAAAGCATATCCTGGCAGATGGCGGCGTCGTTTTGCCCTTCCGCTGCCAGCGGCTGACTGATCCCTGCCGGGCCGGTTTGGGACGGCTGGCTCTGCTGTTGCTGCTGCCCCGATCCCATTGACGGCTGCTGTCCCGATAAAATCTGGTTGACTGTGTTCAGGTGCTGCTGCTCCTGGCCGGCATAGCCCGAAAACAGCTGTTTCAGCTGGGGATCTTTGGCTTGCTGGGCGAAAGAATTGTACTTCAGGATACATAGCTCCTCGTGTGCCTTCTGGTCTTCCAAAAGGAGCCGCTCCTTCTGGGTTAGCTGAATCATGCATTGATCACCTCCTTACCTTAAAGTCTTTGCCGGCCTCCCTTTTTTATACTTCCGGCAGGATTTAAAGGGGGGCGGCAAGCGCTTGATTCTACGATAAGCTTGAATATTTGAACAATCTGCATCACGTGTTCAGTATTTTTTGTGACGTATTTACGTCACCAGGGTGACCCCTTTCGGCACAAGATCCAGCCTCTTTTCCAATCGGGGGTGTCGCAGCCGGCGAAATGGCTGCTTTTCTGCTATTTAATCCCCTGCCATACAGATATTTTTATTATTTTACCGTTACTGCCACCTGGCACGAGTCTTGCAATATTAGCGGGTAAGAGAGAAAAAAGATCTAGTGAAGGAGGTTTGTGAGGTGGCTGAAAAGTGTGAGTTCTGGAAGGATTACGATTCTGTAGGAGGTTCTGTTTCTTATTGTGAGCTGGCTGCCTTCAACCGGCCGGTGAACCCTGATTTTCTCGCCAAGATCGGGTGCACTGAGGCCAAAAGAAAGGAATGCCTCGGGGACATGAAACTGAACATCGGGGCGGGGGCGGTCCCGGTGCCGGCGCCCATGCCGCTGCCGCCGCCGGCGGTCACCGCGGTGGGGTCGTTCTGCCCGCCGCCGGAGATTGCCAAGGCCTTTGTAGGGGTGGCTCAGGCGAAGGCGACGACCAAGCTGAACACTCTTATCCCCCTGGCTATCCTGGCCGGCGCCTACATTGCTCTGGGCGCGATCATGTTTACCATCATCACCAATGACCTGGCTGGATTTATCGGAGACGGCCTGACCCGCCTGATCGGGGGTATTTCATTCTCCCTCGGCCTGATTCTGGTCGTCCTCGGCGGTGCGGAGCTTTTTACCGGGAACAACATGATCATGACCGGCTACCTGGAGAAGAAAGTCAGCGGAAAGCAGCTCTTGAACAACTGGTTCTGGGTTTACCTCTTCAACTTTGTGGGATCATTACTGGTGGTTTTCCTCTTTTACTATTCTGGGATCTGGAAGGCCAACGGGGGAGCAATCGGCGCGCGTGCGGTGAACATCGCTGCAGCCAAGGCTTCGCTGCCCTGGGTAGAGGCGCTCTTCAGGGGTATATTCTGCAACTGGCTCGTCTGCCTGGCAGTCTGGCTGGCCAGCGCCGGCCGCGATGTCATCGGCAAGATCCTGGCAATTATGATTCCCATTGCCGCTTTTGTTGCTGCCGGGTTTGAGCATAGCGTGGCCAACATGTATTTCATTCCCATGGGATTGTCGCTGGTAAATAACGGGGCCCTTGCCGGCCTGCTCAAGCCTGAAGTGATCCAAGGCCTGACCTGGCAGGGATTTTTCCTGAACAACCTCATTCCGGTGACTATCGGCAATATCATCGGTGGGGCCGGATTCGTGGCTGCAATTTACTGGGGAGCTTATCTGCGCCCGCTGCTCCCGAAAAAGGATCTCGCCGCTAACGGCAAAATGTAAGCAGCTTACTGTAAATACACTTTCTTGATGCAGGGGGATCTGGACCGGAAAGGAGTGACCATCAATGGAAAAACTGGTTCAATGCACGCACTGGAAGGAATACCAGGGTTTGAACGGATGGGTAATGTTTTGTAGCGCCGGCGCTTTCGCGAAGCAGTTAACTAGAAAAGAGGCAGAGCAGTGCGGCTGTACTATCGAACAGAGAGCCGCCTGCAAAAAAATCATGGAGAGCAACCTCGGTTACGGGCTGGTCCCCGATGTTCCTGGTATGGAAGAAAAAACTGCCCTGGATGAAGAAAAAGCTGCTTCTGAAATCTAGCCCTTGCGAATAAACAAATTGTGTAAATGGTTATGTAAGCCCCGGTAAAAAATACCGGGGCTTTTACAGTCCCGATTGGGTTTTACATGGCAATTTTAAGCTTGTGA
>CAZQVX010000250.1:0-2371 GCA_964596845.1 uncultured Syntrophomonadaceae bacterium
GGTAACTTTTTGCATAGCCCCATGCATAAGTAACCTTGGGGGCGGTTGCCGGCGGCTGCGGCGCTGCCGGGGCCGGTTTTGGCTCAGCAACCGGGGGTTTCGGAACAGCAGGAGCAGGCTTCGGGTTTTGGGCAGGCGATTGTGAAACCACAGGGGCATCTTTTGACGCAGGGGTGCCTGATTGACGGCCGGATCCCTCCAGCGCCGGTTCCGCCCTTTCTTCTGCCGCCGCGCCATCCTTTCCGTTTTTAGAGCCATCCTCGGGCAGTGCCCTCCGCTCAGGGACTCTGCCTGTTAGAGCAAGCCCCTCACCATTTCCCCGGGAACGGGTTGTCCTTTTGGCAATACTGAAGTCACCCTGATCGGCTCCGCGATCATCGCTCGCCGTGCCGGAGGCAAAGGCCTGGTTTTTTATAATCTTAATTGAGCCCAGGCCTCGCTGTAGTAAACCCGGGTTGCCGGAGAAAAAAATCAGCGCTATCAAACAATTCATAAATAGAAAGCCGCAAAGAATCAACTTTAACCGACGAGATCTCTCGTGCATCAGCAGGTCCCTCCTTTGATGAGGGACCGACAAGGAAAACTAAAATACTGTTTCGGCAACCGGCTGTCATAGCCCCTTGAAATTGAAAGGACCTTAGACCCTTGGCTTTGTGCCCCTGCCTTTCGACAGGTTTACCCTTGTCGGTCAGTAATGTCTACAAAACACACAGCAGGTTCGAAAAAACTGCAGACAGCTTCCTCATGAAATGCCATAAAGTTAAAACACACGGTAAAATTATTTTAGTTGCTTAAACGTATTCAAACAGCTCCTCTCCCATTAATGCGGCTGTGTATTCCGCCGCTTCAGGGGCCGCAGTTGGGCTGCTGGATACAGGTGTCAGGGGCAGCAGGCTGGCATGCAGAATAGCTTTTCCCGGAAAGCCGGCCTCATCCTGCTCGTGGTATTTCCCGTCAATCCTATTAATTACGCCCTCGGCCTGAATTTGATTTAATTCTCTCAGCAGTACCAGAAACTGTGCCTCGTTCCATCGGCAGATAACATCACCCTGGCGTAAGCCCGAGGTGAGTGCTGCGTTTAAGTATTGCATGGAAACCGAGATGTCGCCTTGCCCGGAAAGATCATGTTTGGGGTGAGACAGAGTGAAGAGAACGAGAAAAGCAGGGCGGCCGTCGCGGCTCATTTTCCGTTCCTCCAGTTTGTAGAGGTAACGAAAAATATCCGTGTCGCATTGAAAGACGCCGCCTGCCGGATCCCGCTCCCGAAGTTGGCCGGAGATGAGATTCAAATCTCTTTCCACAGCCTCGTGATCCAGGCTTAACCGCCGGTAGATATCGCGCATCGCCGGGGAAGGCTTGACCCCCATTTCGCGGTAGCAAAGAGAAGTGGCATATTCATAGTGAGCCAGGGCTTGTCCGTTCTTTCCCTCTTCCAGCAGGGCTTCCATAAGAGAGATATGCAGCCCCTCTTCAAAAGGCTCCAGCAAGGCCGCCCTTTCGCTGACTCTGATTACATTTTTAAACAGCCTGTCAGCTTTAAGCAGCCGGTTCAGTCTGGATACACTCTCCACATAGAGCCGGCGGTAGTAGTTTCGATGAGGTTCCATCCAGGGGATATCCGGGAACCCCGATAGGAAAGATCCTTTGTACAGCTCCAGGGCCTCTTTCAGATAAACCCGTGCCCTTTCCGGGTTTTCTTCGGCCAGCTGAGCCCCGTGCCGGCACTTTCGTTCAAATTCTTCGATATCCAACCAGCATTGCCGGCTGTTCCACTGATAGCGGCCTTGCGGAGAGGAGATCATCTTTTTATCTTCTGATTGGGAATCAAACATTTGACGCAGGCGATATATAGAGGTGCGGAGGGCCTGCTCGGGGTTCTTCAACTCTCCCGAATCTTCTGCCCAGATATTATTCAGCAGCTCATCCAGGGGAACGCTCCGGGAACGGTTGACCACCAGGTAGGTAAAAAGGCTCCATAAACGGTGAGAACTGCGCGGAGTGAGCGAAATCAATTTTTCGCCTCGATAGACTCGAAAATCGCCTAGAGTGTAGATGTAAATAAAGTCGCTGGGGATAGTCTTTGTTTTTTGCCTGACGCTCATAAAATGGTCCCTCCCTTGATGAGGGACCGACAGGGTAGATAAAAATACTGTTTCGGCAACCGGCTGTCATAGTCCCAAAAGACCTTAGACCCTGGTTTTGTGCCCCTGCCTTTCGACAGGTTTACCCTTGTCGGTCAGTACTTATGAAATAAGATACAGTATATTCTAAAATAAGTCAAGCACTTTTTTTCTCTATATCTTTTTGTTTTTTTGTAGTAAATTCCCAAAGTAAGTTCCACAGTGGACGGCGGTGTAGCATTTAGTTTAGG
>CAZQVX010000251.1:0-2345 GCA_964596845.1 uncultured Syntrophomonadaceae bacterium
GCCATCATCTTCAACTGCGGCGGGGCGCCGCTGGAAGAGCTTGTTTCCGCCGGTATTTTTTCTGAATACGGCACCGCCGAAATCCTGGCTAGCATCCTTCCCGACAGCAAGAACCGGGAGAATAGTTTCTCCATCGCCCGCTTCGATGAGACCGCCCTGGCTATGGCCCGCAAGGATCTGCTCGTGGGCCGACTGCCTGAAAAAGCGGGCGAGATCGCCCTGGAGCGAAGCGTCCTGGCGCGGCTGCGCTCAAACAGTGAGCCTGGCGACAGGATCACCCTGACGCTGCTCATCCCCGATGGAGAAGATTTCATGGATGAAGCGGTGCAAAAAAGCTACACCCTGGTGGGCATCCTCACCGACAAGCTCATCTACCTGGAGCAGTGGCGCTATCTCGGCGGCGGCCCCGGCCACACCATGGGCCGGGCCGGGCATCCCGACTATCCCGCCGGGGTGCTGGCCGCAGAAGAGCAGATCGAGCCCGGCGGCTGGGCAGTGGTGAACTGCTACGGGCGCTACGCCGGTAATGCCGGCGCCTCCTTTGAGAAACTGGATGATTTTTTTCTGGGGCAGACCGCTGCCGCCGGCGAATCATGGTGGCTCAAGCTGGAGCAGACGCACTACCGGGCCTTCAGCGGATATTTCGGCCGCAGCGACACCGGCATCGCCGTCACCTCCATCTTCTTAAGTATTATCGCTTCCGTGCTTGTCTGCGCCGCCTGCCTGGGCATCATCAACGCCTTTTCCGCCGATCTGGAATCCCGCAAACGTCAGATCGGCCTCTTTCGGGCTGTCGGGGCAACGCAGAAACAGATCCGTGCTATCTTCGGCCGTGAAGCGGCCCTGCTGGCCCTCTGTGCAGTCCCCGCCGGGCTGGCATCAGCCGCCCTGACGGTATGGGGTATCACCGTGGCCCTGGGCGAGGGCTACATCTTAAGGCTAAATATTTTTGTTCTTCTTCTCGTTGCCGCAGCCGGCGTGCTCTGCGTGAGGCTGGCGGCAGCGATCCCGCTGCGCCGGGCCGCCCGCATCCCGCCCATGCAGGCCATCCGCAATGCCGATCTCACCCGCAAACTGAAGCACAGCAGGATGGAGAGCAGAGCCCAAT
Source organism: uncultured Syntrophomonadaceae bacterium (assembly GCA_964596845.1). GTDB lineage: Bacteria > Bacillota > Dethiobacteria > DTU022 > DTU022 > JAAZIN01. Next base: position 1,109 of record CAZQVX010000251.1, read on the forward strand.
TTGATGTCCCCCTGCATATGGCCCGCCGCCACCAGACCCTTTACCAAAATAAACAGGCGGGCATCACCGCCATGCTGGCCTTAAGCATTGTACTGCTGTCGCTGGCGGTTTTCGCCCTTATCCCTCTTTTAAGTGAGCTTAACCTCGATTATGGATACGACTACGCCTTAAGAAACCAGGGATCGATGCGCGATTGGCTCATGGAATACAACCTCCACCGCCCCGGTATTACCGAACAGGACCGGGCCGATGCGGCCGCCCTGGCGATGGTCAAAACAGTCACCGGCGAAAAGACCTTCAGTATAAAAATAATCACGGATAAGACGACGCCCTATATTACAGAGGACTGGAGCAGCCGCTTTGCCTACCTGTCGCCGGAGCCGCACAGGTTCGCCGGCCATCCCGACGAGGAGCAATGGAGCCGACGGCAGTACCAGGACTACCTGGAAGCCAAGGCCAAATACGGCTACAGCCTGGATTTCCTCACTGTGGACTGCTGCGGCGCCGACACAGAGCTGCTGAAAAGGTTAACCCCCTTTGTTTCCGAGGGCCGGATCGATCTCGGCAGGCTGAATGCAGGTAAGGAGATCGTCATCATCGCCCCCGCCGAGTACGGCCTTATCCACGAGGACTTGGGCGATGGAGGCTGGGGCACACGCGTTTTCTACACCCTTGATGAAAAGAGAGCCTACAGCGTCGTCCAGAAAAACGACATGTTCCGGGCGGGAGATGAGATTACCCTGAGCCTGCTCTATTGTGACAACCCGGAAGGGCATCCCGAGGGGCCGCAGATATTCAACGAATCCGGCGACCGCCTCCTGCCCGATGATGCGGTACGCATTGACAGGATGGTAACCATCGGGGCAATCCTGGAGCCGGAGGCAGAGGGCAAGCGTCTGGGTAATAACTTTTCGGGCTATTTCTACCCTGAGCCAGGCGATATCATCACCACCACAGCAGGGCTGCAGGCGCTGGGTTTTGATCTGCCCTACAGCGCCCTGGCCATTACCCTATCCGAAAGCCCGGACGCAGCCATGGAAGAATACCTGGAGACAAACCTGGCCGGGATCGCCGCCCGGACCGCCGGGGTCAATTTAACCTCCGTTGTCGCCCTGACCCGGGAGACGAGGCAAATTGTTTACGGCCTGGTCATCTCCGCCGGGGCGGTGCTGTTACTCCTCTTCGCCATCTGCGCCAGCATGATCAACAATGCCCTTTCGGCACGCATCAGGGCGGG
>CAZQVX010000252.1:0-2330 GCA_964596845.1 uncultured Syntrophomonadaceae bacterium
TGGTGATTTATAGTCTTCAACTGTTTAATTTAGCACAAAAAAGATACCCAAATGCCGCATTATAGGATAAAATATTGGCATTGGCACATACCATTATGCATGTTTAAGTAATTATTAAGTCGGGAGGTAATCTCATTGATTGCCAGGTCAATGGCGGATCTGCATCGGGATCTGCAGTTAGAGCTCGATCCCCTGTTTTATCCAGCCTCTATTGCTATTATCGGCGCCAGCCAGAATATGATTAAGCCGAGCGGGATTCCCCTTGCTCTTTTACTCCTCTATGAATACGCCGGCCGGGTTTACCCGGTAAACCCCAAATACAGCCAGCTCGGCGGGTGGAAATGCTACCCCGAGATATCAGCTGTGCCCGACCCGGTAGATCTGGCGATCATCGCTGTTCCCGCCGCCGCTACTATGGGCGTATTACAGCAATGCGCCGCCTCGGGAGTCAAGACGGCAATTGTGTTTACTTCAGGTTTTGCAGAAGTTGACGAAAGCGGCAGGGAGGTTCAACAGGAAATGCTCAGCCTGGCCAAGAACTCAGGTATGCGTATCCTGGGGCCCAACTGCCTGGGAGTGCTCAACTATTACAACGGCAGCGTGCCAAGTTTCATGTTTCACGATAAACCGGTAGGGCTCTATTACCCGAACAGGCTATCCTATATCACCCAAAGCGGCGGCCTGGGCGCCATCATCTACCAGATGGTCCTCCAGCACTCCGTGGGCTTCAACTATTTTGTAAGCACCGGTAACGAAGCCGACATCGGCTTTGCCGAGATCTTAAGCTATCTTGTCGGGCGGGAGGAAGTTGGGCTCATCGGCGGCTATATCGAAGGCCTGCAGCGAAAGGGGCGCCTCTTTATGGATGCCTGTCACCGGGCTTTACTGGGGCGCAAGCTCATCGCCTTTCAAAAGGTGGGGCGCACTGCCGTCGGGGCCACGGCGGCGGCATCGCATACCGGCGCCCTGGTGGGCGAGGACCGGGTTTATGACGGGGTATTTAAGCAATTCGGGGCTGTGCGAGCTGAAGATGTGGAGCAGATGAATGCACTCGTCGCTTTGCATGCAACCGGCCGCCGGCCGGCCGGGAAAAATATCGGTGTGATCACCATTTCCGGCGGCGGCGGGGTCGTGGTGGCGGATAAGTGCCCGCAGTTCGGTCTGGAGGTGGTCCGGTTGACCGAAAAGACGCAGAACAGTCTGCGCGAGTTTTTCCCCTCTTACGGCGCTGTGGCCAACCCGGTAGATCTGACCTCCGCAATTTTCGTGGATGAGTCTTTGTTCCAGAGGGCTATCCGCACAGTCATGGAGGATCCGCTCGTCGATGTGGGGGCTTTCTTCTATAATTTACAGATGCCTGACGCCGAGGCGGCGCAGAAGATCATTGATGTATACTATTCCGTTGACAAGCCGCTGGTGGTTTTTACCTGGCCTACGGGCCAGGACTTTGCCGTCGAAGCCAGAGAAAAGATGATTCGCGCGGGGGTGCCGGTGATCGAGCATGTCCCCAGCGGGCTGTGGGCTATTTCCGTCCTGGCCGACTGGGTCCAAAAGGCCGGAAATATAGACCCCTTTCCTGAATATCAACCCGGAGCAGAAAAAAAGAGCGCGCTGGAAACTTTAGGGGCTTCAGAAAACCTGAGTCTGACCGAATCCCGCTCCAAGGCGATTTTGAAGTCTTACGGGATACCTGTCACCAGGGAGACTGTGGCTCGCTCGGCCCCTGAAGCAGTGGCGGCGGCAGAACAGATAGGTTATCCCGTTGTTTTAAAGATCGAATCGCCGGACATTCTGCACAAGACTGAGGCGGGCGGGGTGCTCCTTAACCTGGCTGATGCTCGTGCGGTGGAGGAAGGCTACGAACTCATCACCGGAAATGCCCGGGATTACAATCCCGCCGCCCGGATCGACGGGATCCTGGTCCAGGAGATGCTTCCCCCCGGGCTGGAGATAATTTTAGGGCTGAAAAAAGATCCTGTATTCGGCCAGACCATCCTGTTCGGCCTGGGCGGTATCTACGTAGAACTGCTTAAAGATGTAGCCTTGCGGACTGCCCCTCTCAGGGAATCGGATGCCCGGGAGATGCTCGAAGAGATCCAGGGGAAGGCCCTCCTCGATGGGGTGAGGGGGCAGTCGCCCCGGGACCGGCAGGCCCTCATCAACATCATGATGCAGCTTTCCCGGCTGGCAGTGGAGCTGGGCGATGACATCTCGGAGCTTGACATCAACCCCCTCATCCTCTATTCCGAGGGAGAAGGGGCCGTCGCCGCCGACGCCCTCATCATCCGGGCGAAGTAAGCCCGGTTTTCCCGGCCCCGCCGGCTTAATTT
>CAZQVX010000253.1:0-2305 GCA_964596845.1 uncultured Syntrophomonadaceae bacterium
CCGGCGCCGTTGGGGCCGACCAGCCCGGTGATGGTGTTCTCTTTAATGGTGAAAGAGAGAGCGCTCAGGGCGGCTGTTTTGCCGTAGCTCTTGCTCAATTCCCGGCATTCGATCACATTCATATGCTCTCCTCCTTATCCCGCTTCCGCACGGTTTTGATCAGATCGTTCAGTTCTGATTCGGTGATACCCAGCAATTCGGCCTCCCGAACAAGTTCCTGCAGGCGTCCGAGAACCAGCTTTCTCCGTTTTTTCCCGATGATCTTTCCGGCCTCGGGTGAAACAAACATGCCCAGGCCCCTTTTTTTATAGAGGATCTGCTCTTCCGCCAGGATGTTCAGACCCTTTGCCGCAGTGGCCGGATTGATGTTGAACATCTGAGCCAGCTGGTACTGGGAATAGATTCTTTCATCCGCCGCCAGGCTGCCCGAAAGGATCTCGGTCTCCAGCCATTCGGAAAGCTGGATATAGATGGGTTTAACGTCGCCGGCGGCAAAAATCACAGCATAACCCCTCCCTTCCCAGGAGTAACATAGTGCATTAGTCCTGTAAGGTAGTGTATAACAGCGCTTTAATTTTTGTCAAGAGGTTTTTAGGAAAAAGGCATTTGCGTTGCCTTCGTTGACAGGGATTTTTCCCCAATGATCTGGACGATCTGGAGGCAAGCTGAAGCTGAACCAGCTGCGCGGGAGCGCCGCTGCAGTCCTGAAAGCGGCACCCGCCCCCTTGATTTTGAATTCAACCGGGGGGTGTTGTGATTTTCAACCTTCGGAGTAAAAGGCTTTTTGGGGGGATGAGTTAAACAAATTCCTGCGGAAAAACACAGGTTAAACCCGGCAAGATTTCTCTAGACCAGTCTTCTAATGATCTCTTCACGACTGAAGGGCAGCAGATCGATGGGGGGGATTTCCCCCAAAATGTAGCAGCCCGGCTTGAGTTGCATGGCGGCGCGGGCGGCTGCCACCATGATCTGGGCGGTGGCCGCGGGGTTGGTCAGCCTCATCTGCAATTCAAGCAGCTGGTTGTGGGCGGTGCCCGAGCGGCCGGTGCGGGCCATGTGCACGCTGTGGGCCGTGGTTTTAAGCTCCGCCACATGATCAACCTCGATCACTTCTGTCTGATCATTTATGAAATAGGGGTCATCCCTGATTGTTTTGGTGATCATTTCAAGATCAGCCCCTTTTTCAAGCTCCACGTAAACATCGCGGCGGTGCCGCCCGAAGCCCAGGGGCAGGGTCAGCGAGAGGGCCTCCTTTACCCCCGGGATTGCTCCTGCGACCGTGGTGTGTCCCATGCTCAGGCCGGGGCCAAAATCCGTATAGGTGATCCCCTCCGGCGCAATGACGGCAAAGAGCATCCGGATGACGGAATCTGTCCCTGGATCCCACCCGGCGCTGCTTACCGCCACCCGCCCATTTTTCCGGGCAGGGGTGTCGAGTTCCTTTCTTAAAGTGAGCATCGCCTCGCCGTGGATGTCGTATCCATCCACCGTATTGATTCCCTTTTGGAGATAAAAGGGCGCCGTTTTGGGAACCAGCCGCGAGGGGACGGCCAGGAGGGCTGCATCAACCCCTCCCAAATCTTCCACGCAGGTAACCACGGGCACATCCGCAGGGCCGGAGCCGGGATTCCGCCTGACCACCCCGGCCAACTCCATATCGGGGGCTTGCCGGATGCATTCGACCGCCTCCCGGCCCACATTGCCGTATCCTACCACGCAGACCCTGATTTTCTTCAAGCCCGATCACCCCGTCAATAGAATATTATGGTTCACCCTGCTAATCTATTAAATATGCCGCGCCAGTTACCAGGATGAACAGATCTTTGCAGGCCTCCGGAGCGGGATAAAATCAAGGGGGATTTCTCCAACGGGAGCCGGAAGGGAAAGCAGGCGCCCTCATTGAAATAGAAGATGATCGCCGGGTTGTGAAAAAAACTTCTGAGGAGCACAGGTATGTGCTAGATTATAAAAACCGGAACAGGGATCTGATCAGGCCCTTTCGGGGAAAAAATCTGCTCCCTGGTTCCAGGGCATTTCAGCGCCAGGGTGATAAGAAAATTGAAAGAGCCGGCGGAGTCGATCATGGAGGCAAGAGCGCCGCGGATTGCTAAAGTTGGGAGAAGGGGAGCGGGCAAATCAGGCCTGATCAACGTGGTTTTTAATGTGGAAGTCGCTGCGGGTGGAGATCCGGGCAGTGCCTCTAGGGCTGTGGGGAGGGTGACATGACAGCATCCAGTAGAAAATTAACCGGGGTGGGATGGAACGCCCTTTTTACGCCCCTCCGAATGCTCCTGATTTCCGCCGG
>CAZQVX010000254.1:0-2250 GCA_964596845.1 uncultured Syntrophomonadaceae bacterium
CCGGCATGCAGGCTCGCCTGGCCCATAGCCACCTTGGCCTTTTCGTTGACCTGGCTGGCCACGGAGGCGCGCAGGTTGTGCGAAATAAGATCAATGGCATGGAGAGCATGGATATCAGTCATATCAGTAGCCGCCAGGGAAAGGTAAGCCTCAATGGCATGGCTCAGCGCCTCCATGCCCGTCTGGGCGGTTACCCGGCTGTCGACGGTGGAGAGAATAAGCGGATCGGTGATGGAGATATCGGGCATCAGAGATTTGGAGATGATGGTCATCTTGATCTTTCGTTCACTATCGGCAATGATGGAGAACTGAGAGACCTCCGACCCGGAGCCGGAAGTGGAAGGAATGACGATTAACGGCGGCAGCGGGTTTTCAATGAGGTCAATCCCTTCATAATCCTGGATCCGGCCCTTGTTCGTAGAGAGCGTGGCCACCGCCTTGGCGGCATCGATGGTGCTGCCGCCGCCGATGGCCAGTACGGCATCGCAGCCGTAATCCGCATAAAGCTGCGCCCCCTGCTCTACCTCGTGGTCGCGCGGGTTGGCGCAAAAGTCCGACCAGATCTGGTAGTCAAGCCCCGCCTCCTCCAGGAAAGGCAGCGCTTTATCCACCCAACCATGCTGGATAATTCCCCTGTCGGCTACCAGAAAAACCCGGGCGGAGCCCAGCCGGCTGCAACATTCGCCCACCTGGTTCAGAGAGCCCTTGCCGAATATTATTTCCGGAGCCATAAATTTGCTGATGTACATTGCCGGTTCCTTCCTTTACCATTGATCGAGAAGGAAGCGTTAAGCAAATCTAAAGTCTACTTATCAATATTTTGATGTTTCTATAAAGGTGGCTTAAAATCCTTTTTTATTGCTCTTTGTAAAAGAAAGCCCCGGAGCATTACCGGGGCTGTGCAGAAGCATAAACAGGGAAGCCGCCGCCCAAAACAAGGGGCCTAAGCCCTGACCTTTGAGGCAGCACTCTTTGCAGGTTGGGGGCTCAGGTAGGCTCTCCAGTAAACCACCGCCACAAAAAGCACGCCGCCGATGAGATTGCCTAGCGTCACCGGGATAAGATTGTTCACAAAGAAGCCCTTCAGGGTGAGTCCTGAAAGAACTGCGGGATCGAGCAGGGGCTGCAGGGCGGCGTGATTCTTTAAAGCCAGGCCCATGGGGATAAAGTACATGTTGGCCACACTGTGCTCAAACCCGGCTGCCACGAAAGCGGCAATGGGGATCATAATCGCCAGAATCTTGCCGATGACATCGCGGCCGGCATTAGAGAGCCAGACTGCCAGGCAGACCAGCCAGTTGCAGAAGATGCCCCTGAAGAGCGCCTCCACCCAGGGCAGCGAGGCTTTGGCGGCGGCGATATTCACCGCCCGCACGCCGATGGCGCCGCCGTTGGCTTTCCAGATGCCCGAATAATAAAAAAGCATCACTACCAGCAAAGAGCCGGCAAAGTTAAAGAGATAGACCCACAGCCAGTTGTTCAACACCTGCCTGCCGGTCACTTTCTTTTCCAGGTAGCCGGTAAAAATCAGGTTGTTACCCGTGAAGAGCTCGGCTCCGCCAAGGACAACGAGGATCAGGCCCAGGGAAAAAGAGATGCCCCCGATGAGCCGGGTGAGCCCGTCACCAATAATTGCAGTCAGGTCGTTGGTTATAACGGTAAACATGATTGCGCCGAGAGCGATATAGGCTCCGGCCAGGATAGCCAGCCACATAAGCGCGGGCATGACCGTGCCGGCTTTCTTCTCCGCCACGCCGACCATGGTCCGGGCGATCTCCGGAGGAGGGCTGAATGAGCCCACCGGAGTCACGGGGGGAGGTGATACCGGGACAGCAGAGGGGACACCGGAGTTGAGATTTAACTCTGTGCCCCCGGCGCATTTCTTTCTCACTTCCGCAGTACAGCCGATCTTCTCCAAGAAATCCGGATTAACGGGCTGGTTAAATGCAGCCAGCTCACAATATGAGACATAATCGCTGCCTGAACAGTATACCTTTAAAAATTGGCATTTGTCCGCCACTGTAAGTCCTCCTTTTACGGCATCATTTGCTGCGTTTATTTATAGTCAAATCCCCGGGCATCTCAAGTTGGGCGGTGACCACTCCACTCCTTTTCCCATTTTTCCTGAAAGCAAAAGATCCGGTTATCTCCCTCAAAAGTATATCAATTCCCCCGGAAACCGTAAATACCTTTTTTCACAAGCTTAAAATTGCCATGTAAAACCCAATCGGGACTGTAAAAGCCCCGGTA
>CAZQVX010000255.1:0-2250 GCA_964596845.1 uncultured Syntrophomonadaceae bacterium
TCCATGAAAGAGAAGCTGATTTTTGCTGCGGGGGATCTATACGGAGGGGGCGCACCTTCGCTGATCAATGCGCTCTATTTCGCCTACATCATTGCCATGGGCGTGGGCACCGTCTGGGCGGGGGTTATAGTAGCCGTGGGCAGGATCTGGGACGCAGTCTCCGATCCCTTTATGGGCGTCCTGAGCGACAACACCCGGACAAAATGGGGCAGGCGCAGGCCGTACATCTTTTTCGGCAGCATGCTTATCATCTTCAGTTTCGCTTTTCTGTTTCTGCCCATGCCGGGCGTGAGTTCCAAAACGTTGAAAATTATCGTTTACCTGTTCGCTTATCTCTTTTACAATACACTTTCTACGGTGATCGGAATCAGCTATACCAGCTTTTCGGCAGAACTGGCCACCACCCCGCAGGAGACCACGCAGGTAAACACGCTGCGGCTCATTTTCTCCATGTGCTCTTCGGCCATCGCTACCGTGGGGGGAGCCTTTTTGCTCGACAAACTGCTTACAGAAAGCATGAGCATAAACACTCTCTACTTCATTGTCGTCTTCGGTTTTGGTGCGGCCTATACGATTCCCTGCATCCTCACAGGCTTATTTACAAAGGAGAGAGTGGCGCTGCCCGAAGTCAAATCCACCTTCACCCTGGGCACCTTTATCGAACCCTTCAAACTCAAGGCCTTTGTCTACCTGCTTATCGGCTACCTCTTTGCCTATGCCTGCATGGATTTGCTGACGACGAATGTGGTCTATTTTGCAAAGTACGCCTTAGCCATCGATGTGGACGGATCAGTGATTTTGGCCGTCATCGTGGCGGTCATCTTCCTGACGCTGCCTGTTTACTACATCCTTCTGGCCAGGGGTGTGTCCAAGCCCTTCCTGTTCCGGGTGGGCATACCGGTCTATATCCTGGGCATTGTGCTGCTGACCATGGTGCCCCTTACGGGGATGAGCCTGCTCGTGCTCTTCTGCGCCCTTATCGGCCTGGGCATGGCCGGTTCACAGCTTCTGCCCTGGGTCATCTTCCCCGACATCATCGATATTGCCGAGCTCAAGCTGGCCAACAGGCCTACAGGCAGCTTCAGCGGCGTGATGACCTTTATGAAAAAAACGAGTTCCGCCATCGCCATCTTTCTCTCCGGCCTGGTGCTGCGGCTGGTGGGTTTCAACGAGCCCCGCGCCGATGAGATCACCGGCACGATAAAATACGGAGATTTCGTGCAGCCCGACAGCGCCGTGCTGGGGCTGAAACTGCTGATCATGCTGGCCGTGGTTATCTTCATGTCACTGGCCTATTTCTATATCAGGAAGCTCAAGCTGACAAGCGAGATCAGCGAAAAAGTCAGGTACCTCATCGACAAGCGCAGCCGGGGCGAAGAGTACAGCAAGCAGGACAAAGAGGACTTTGCCCGGATCGGGAGGGAGTTATTTTAACTTATTGAATTTTGGTACCAGGCACCAAAATTCAATAAGTACCGGTCAGGGGAATGGGGATATGCAGAAGGTGAAGAGATATAGGTTTCCGCCCGGGTTCTGGTGGGGGACGGCGGCCTCGGCCTACCAGACGGAGGGGGGTAACCTTAACAGCGACTGGTCCTGGTGGGAGCAGGAGGAGATGAAAAAACCGCCGGACCGGCGCCGGATCAAGGAACCCTGCGGAAAAGCCTGTGATCACTGGAACCGTTATGAAGAGGATTATGATCTGGCCCGCTCCCTGGGGGTGCAGGTGCACCGTCTTTCCATCGAATGGTCCCGGGTATATCCCCGGGAGGGTTTGGTTGACCGGGAGGCTCTGGAGCATTACCGGGCTATGCTCCTGGCCTTGCGCAGCCGCGGCATCAAGGTGATGCTCTGTCTGAACCACTTTACCCTGCCTTTCTGGGCGGCGTCGCAAGGGGGCTACGCCGGGGGGAAATACCTGCTGCCGGCTTTTGAGGCCTTTGTGGATACAGTTGCCTGCGCCCTGGGCGATCTGGTGGATTGCTGGCTGCCCCTGAATGAACCCAATGTTGTCCCCGTGGCGGCATACCTGGGCGGTGTGATGCCTCCCTTTAAAAGCAATCCCCTTTTGTTTGTCAGGGCTTTCCGCACCTTTATGGCCATGCAAGGGCGGGCTTACCGGGTGCTCAAAAGTCATTTCCCCCGGGCGCCTGTAGGGGTGGCTTTCTCCTATTTTCACTTCCAGCCCTTTCGGCCCCGCTCTCTCCCGGATCGCTGCGGGGCGGCTCTGGCCCACCTGACAACCAACCT
>CAZQVX010000256.1:0-2245 GCA_964596845.1 uncultured Syntrophomonadaceae bacterium
GCGTCTGCCATTCCGCCACGCTCGCGCGTTTTGTGGTGCACACATATTATACATACCCAAAGCGGTTAGATCAAGTGTAAAATGACGCTTCAAAATGACATGGGCGGGGTTCGGCGCGGGGTTCTCCCCTCCTCCCTCCTCCTTCATTGTTAACGGGAGGCCTCCCCTTTGGGGAAGCCTCCCGTATTCTGTCTCATGCAGTAGATAATATTGATAATTCCTTGTTTAACAGCTATGAAACCGGAGGGGCCAGTACATTCAGGGCGCCGGGATGGATATGTATCTTTGCCGGCAGTGAGCCCAAGAGTTCCCCATCAATCTGAACAGGGACCTCTTCGGCGGTGCTGAGCATTATTTCGCGGCAAGGCGCAGTATAGACAGCCCGGTGAGTGAGGTGATTTTTCAAAAAGGCTCTCAGGGCGATCACAGTTGTCTCGGCGAAATTCATCCGCTGAATCAGGATAAGGTTCAGCCGGCCGTCAGCGATATCAGCTTGCGGCGCAACGCAGAGTTGGCCTCCGTAGTAAGGTCCGTTGGCCACCAGGGCGATAAAGGTTTTTTCTGCTGTTATCGTCCTGCCGTCTTCCATGTCCTCGACCTGCATTTGAAAGCCTTTGAATTTGCCCACTCCTTTAAGGAATCCGGCAACATAAGCGCTGTAACCGGGCAACTTCTGATCTTCAGCCTTGACATACTCGGTGAGCACGGCATCGAAGCCGAAACCGGCCTGGTTAAGAAAGCGGATACCATTAAATGTGCCGATATCCACCCGCCGGGGCTCCCAGCCCGGCATCCCGAGAAAGGCCTTGCGGTAATTGCCGGGGATTTTCAGCGAACGGCGGAAGCCGTTGCCTGTCCCTGCCGGAATAATTCCAAGGATGTTTTTCTTAAGATCAAGGCCGTTGACCACTTCGAGCAGGGTACCGTCACCGCCCACGCCCACAATGAGTTCGGCCCCATTTGAGCGCATCTTCTCGGCAATATTGGTGGCATCCCCGCGGTGCCGGGTGTAGTGAACCCGGTAAGGCCTGCCGGTATCGCGCAGCAGGGGCTCAAGCTTGCGCCATACCCGCAGCGCCCGGCCGCCGCCGGCCTCAGGGTTAACAATAAAGACAGTTTGAAAGGGTATCAATATTTACACCCCTTTCCTTAAAATAGGGCCGTCTCCGGCGGAGACGGCCATGTAACTGGAGGAGAACCGATCATTCTTTGGGCTCTTCTTTGAGTTCCTCTATGGGCTCCCCTTTTAGTCCGGGTAAAAGGTGCCTAAGCTCTATCGGCAGGGGAAAGGCGATGATCGAACCCGGCTGGCTCACCACTTCGGGGATGGAGCGCAAGAGCCTCACATAGAAGCCGCCTTCCTGCGAATTCAGGATATGCGCCGCCTCGGAGAGCTTCACAGCAGCCTCCTTCTCTCCTTCGGCCTGGACGACGATGGCCCGGCGTTCTCTCTCGGCTGTCGCCTGGCGAGAAATGGCTTTCTGCAGCTGCTCGGGGATGCCCACATCCTTTATCTCCACAGCGGTAACTTTGATCCCCCAGGGATCGGTAGCCTCATCGAGGATTTTCTGAATGAGCTGGTTCAGTTTATCCCTCTCTGAAAGCAACTCGTCAAGTTCCGCCTGCCCGGTAACGCTGCGCAGCGTGGTCTGGGCCAGCTGGGCGGTGGCGAAGCGGTAGTCTTCAATGTTCACGATGGCTTTGTTCGAATCGACGACCCGGTAATAGACCACCGCATTAACACTGGTCGTAACGTTATCCCGGGTGATTACCTCCTGCGAAGGCACATCCATAGTCACCACACGCAGTGAGATCTTCAGAGTCCGATCGACGAGCGGGATCACCAGGATCAGGCCCGGTCCTTTCTCCCCAATAAGGCGTCCCAGGCGAAAGACAACAACTCGCTCATACTCACGCACTACCTTGATTGCCGAGAGTAGAAAAAACAGGACTACAACAATCAGCGGAATGATAAAAGGTCCCAACTTTACACCTCTTTCATGTTTTTGTTTTCAGCGGTTAGATCTTGCAGCGGGCGGACCCAGAGATACAGCGTCTCTGAGCGGACAATTTCAACCTCTGTCCCCGCCTTAATCTTCAACCCGTCTTCACTGCGGGCGAGCCACAACTCACCTCTGGCCTTAATTTGCCCTTCCGGATCCAGATCCGATACCACAATACCCCGCTGCGGCGGCTGAAAGTAGCTCCCGCCTTCCCGCCAGCGGCGGCGGCTGTAAACGACAGC